>CANQXM010000012.1 GCA_947627835.1 uncultured Bacilli bacterium
TTATAAAGTTAGTGGAGGACTTCATGGTGTAGGTGCTAGTGTTGTAAATGCTTTATCTGACTGGCTAGAAGTTCGTGTCTATCGTGATGGAGAGGTTCATTATCAACGTTTTGAAAATGGTGGACATCCTGTTGAACCATTAAAAGTAATCGATAAATGTTCTATGGACCGAACTGGTACAACCGTTACTTTTAAGCCTGATGCATCCATTTTTAAGGAAACAACGATTTTTAATTATAATACGCTTGCTAATCGTTTACAGCAAATTGCATTTTTAAATAAGGGATTGCAAATTCGTTTGATTGATGAAAGAGAAGAAGAAAAAAGCGATACATTTTTATACAATGGTGGAATTATTGAGTACGTTCAAATGTTAAACAAAAATAAGACTCCACTTCATGATGATATTGTATATGTAGAAGGTTCAGAGAACGATATTATTATTGAAGTTGCTTTGCAATATAATGATTCTTATAATTCTGCTATTTATTCTTTTGTTAATAATATTCATACGGGTGATGGAGGAACTCATGAAGAAGGGGTTAAAAGAGCATTAACTAGGATTATAAATAATTATGCAAAGAATGCAAAGATTTTAAAAGATAATGATGAACCTCTAACTGGTGAAGATGTTCGTGAAGGTATTACGATGATTATATCTTGTAAACATCCGGATCCTCAATTTGAAGGACAAACGAAGGGAAAACTTGGTAGTGCAGAAGTAAAAAAGATTGCAGATGATGTTTTTAGTAATGGTTTTGAACGCTTTTTAATGGAAAATCCTGAGGAAGCACGAGCTATTATTGATAAAGCTACGGTTGCAGCTCGGGCGCGGATGGCAGCAAAGAAGGCAAGAGAACTTACAAGAAGAAAAACGGCTTTGGATACTTTTAATACGATTGGTAAGTTAGCTGATTGTACGAGTAAAGATGCTAGTATTTCAGAAATTTTTATTGTCGAGGGTGATAGTGCAGGTGGATCTGCCAAAGATGCTCGAATGCCAAAAACTCAAGCTATTTTGCCATTACGTGGAAAAATATTGAATGTGGAGAAGGCAAGACTTGATCGTGCTCTTGGTAATGAGGAAATTCGGACGATTATTACTGCTTTTGGAACTGGTATTGGTGATGAATTTGATATTTCCAAATTACGTTATCATAAAATTATTATTATGACTGATGCCGATGTTGATGGCGATCATATTCGAATTTTGCTTTTAACGTTGTTTTACCGCTTTTTTAGACCTATTGTGGAAGGTGGCTATGTCTATGCCGCGCAACCTCCTTTATATAAGGTTGTTTATGGTAAAAATATTAAATATGTTCAAACGGATGAAGAACTTGCAGAATATCGTGCTACTTTACCTCCAAATGCCAAACCAGTTGTAAACCGATTTAAAGGCCTTGGAGAGATGGATGCTATCGACTTACGTGAAACTACTATGCATATTGAGAATCGTGTATTAAGAAGAATTACTGTAGCAGATGCGATGGCTGCAGATCAAGTATTTACCGATTTAATGGGTGAGGATGTAATTCCAAGAAAGAATTATATTGAAGAAAATGCTCAATATGCAGAAAATTTGGATATTTAGGAGGTGAGTTAAATGGATAAGATTGTTGAAAATAATATTGAATTAGAAGTAAAAGATTCTTTTTTACGGTATTCAATGAGTGTTATTAAGGCTCGTGCGTTACCGGATTTACGTGATGGATTAAAGCCAGTTCATCGCCGTATTTTGTATTCAATGTATGAATCTGGTTATACCCCAGACAAACCTCATCGGAAGAGTGCTAGAATTGTTGGGGATGTCATGGGTAAATATCATCCACATGGAGATTCTTCAATTTATGATGCTATGGTTCGAATGGCACAACCATTTAGTTATCGACATATGCTTGTGGATGGTCATGGCAATTTTGGTAATATGGATGGTGATGGCGCAGCTGCAATGCGTTATACTGAAGCTCGGCTTTCTAAATTATCCCTTGAAATGGTTCGAGATATTAATAAAAATACAGTTGATTTTAGTCCTAATTTTGATGAAACGGAAAAGGAACCAGACATTTTACCAAGTCGTTTTCCAAATATTTTGGTAAATGGTACCATGGGAATTGCTGTTGGTATGGCAACTAATATTCCACCTCATAATTTAGGTGAAGTCATCGATGGATGTGTGGCATATATTGATAATCATGATATTACATTAGATGAGTTAATGACTTATATTAAAGGACCTGATTTTCCAACTGGTGCGACCATTTTAGGAAATAGTGGAATTCGTAAGGCTTATGAAACTGGACGTGGAACTATTACGATTCGTGGTAAAGTAGAAATTGATGAGAATAATGGTAAACCACGGATTATAGTAACGGAGTTACCTTATCAAGTAAATAAGGCTGAGTTTCAAACTAGAATTGGTGAATTAGTTCGAGATAAAATTTTAGATGGAATTACTGATTTGCATGAAGAATCTAATTTAGAAAACCCTGTACGTGTAGTTATTTACTTACGTAGAGATGCAAACGCTAATGTTGTTTTAAATAATTTGTATAAACATACTCAATTACAAACTACTTTTGGAATTAACTTTTTAATGTTGGATCAACAAACTCCTAAGATTTTACCTTTAAAAGATATTATAGTTAAGTACATTGATTATCAAAAAGAAATCATTATTCGTCGTACTAAGTATGATTTAGCTAAAGCTGAAGAGCGTGTTCATATTTTAGAGGGATTAAAGATTGCCCTAGATCATTTAGATGAGGTTATTAAATTAATTCGTGAATCTGAAACGGACATTATTGCGAAAGAGCAATTAATGAATCGCTTTGCTTTAGATGAAATTCAAGCAAATGCTATTCTTGAAATGCGTTTACGTCGTTTAACTGGTTTAGAGCGTGATAAGATTGAAAATGAATTAGCTGATTTATTGAAAGCAATTGATGAATTCCGTTCTATATTAGCTAGTGAAGAAAAAGTTTTAGGAATTATTAAGGATGAATTACTTGAAATTAAGAGTAAATATGCGGATGAGCGTCGTACAAATATTGATATGACCGCTATTGAGTATATTGAAGATGAATCTTTGATTCCTGAAGAAAATATTATGATTGCTTTAACAAAGAAAGGTTATATTAAGAGAACTACAGTTGATACGTTTAAATCACAAAATCGTGGTGGTGTAGGGGTTAAAGGAATGGGAACCAATGAGGAAGACTATGTAGAGCATTTAATTAACTTATCCACACATGATTATGTATTGTTCTTTACTAATAAAGGAAAGGTATATCGATTAAAAGGCTACGAAGTACCAGAATTTAGCCGTCAATCAAAAGGCTTGCCAATTATTAATTTATTGCAAATAGATAAAGATGAACTTATTAACAGTGTTATTAATATTTCTAATGATCATAGTTATAAATATTTACTTTTTGTAACAAAGAAAGGTATTGTAAAGAAAACTAACATCAATGAATTTGAAAGTATTCGAACATCTGGTAAGATTTGCATTAATTTACGTGATAATGACGAATTAATTTCTGTTAAAAAAACTACTGGAGATAATCTGATTTTATTAGGTTCTACAGCTGGTAGAATGGTTAAATTTAATGAAAAAGAATTACGTGTAATGGGTAGAACTGCTACAGGAGTTAGAGGAATTAATTTAGGTGATGCAGAATGCGTTGGTGCTGAAATTGCTTCTGATGATGATAAGGTCTTAATAGTTACACAGAAGGGATATGGAAAGCAAACAAACGTTTGTGAATATCGTGGTACTAAACGTGGTAGCAAAGGTGTTAAGGCTTTAAATGTAACCGAAAAGAATGGAACTATCTCATCATTTAAGATTGTTTCTGAAAATCAAGATGTTATTATTATAACTGATACTGGTATGCTAATTCGTATGCCTCTTGATCAAGTTTCTGTTTTGGGACGAGTTACCCAAGGAGTTCGACTTATTAATTTAAAGGATAATCAAATTGTTTCAACAATTAGTTTAGTTGAACATGAAGATAAAAGTGAAGATTCCAAATTATCTGAAAGTATGGAATCAGATGAAGAAAATTAAGATGTTCCACGTGGAACATCTTTTTATGTGCATAACTATATTTAAAAATTTGCTTAATTAAAATAAATTAATTAAATTTTACTGAAATATATTAAATTATTAATTAATAAATTATATTTAAAACTATTGAATATATAATTATGTTCCACGTGGAACATAAAAAAGTTGATAACTATCTATTTATTTGATAGAATTCATATGTGCAACAAATATATTACAACCTGGTCAGGATTGGAAGATAGCAGCCAATGTAATCCCTGTTTGTGTGCACTTTTTTTATGAGGTGAAGATATGGATAAGTATTTTGAAATATGTATTTCTTTAGCAAATAAAGCAGCAAGAAAAAGGGAAGTTCCTATTTCTGCAATTATAGTTAAAGACGATCAAATTATAGCAAAAGCTTATAATTTGCGTGAAAAAACGCACGATATTATGGCACATGCTGAAATTTTAGCAATCAAAAAAACAGCAAAAAAATTAAAAAGGTGGAATTTATCTGATTGCAAAATGTTTGTAACATTAAAACCATGTTCCATGTGTAACATTGTTATTAAACAATCTAGAATTCAAAATGTATTTTATTTATATGATAAATTAGACTATAAAAAAGAATATGATCACACTAATTTTCAATATACTCCAATGTCAAATTTATCCGAAAAATATGGTAAAATTTTAAGTGATTTTTTTGCCCATAAAAGATAGATTTTTCCCATATCTATGGTATAATTAAGCTGGTGATGCAACGTGGATTATCGAGTTTTTTATAGAAAATATCGTCCTGATAGCTTTAAAAATATCATAGGTCAAAATTATACTAAAAATATGCTTCAAAACGCCATTAAAAACAACAAAATCTCGCACGCTTACATATTTACTGGTCCCCGTGGTACTGGTAAAACAAGTACTGCAAAAGTATTTGCAAAAGCTATTAATTGTGAGAATCCGATTGATGGAGAAGCTTGTGGTAAATGTCAATCTTGTTTAAATTTTGCGACTAGTTCGGATATTTTTGAAATTGATGCAGCTTCTAATAATGGGGTAGAGGAAGTTCGAGAACTTATCAACAATATCAAAATTGCTCCAACTGATAGTAAATATAAGATTTATATTATCGATGAAGTTCACATGATGACTCAAAGTGCATTTAATGCGTTGTTATTAACATTGGAAGAGCCACCAGCTCATGTTATTTTTATCATGGCTACAACGAATATTGAAAGTGTTCCTATTACCATTTTATCTCGTTGTCAAAGGTTTGATTTTAAAAAATTTACTATTGATGAGTTACAATCACAAATCAAGTATGTCTGTTCTCAAGAAAATATTGAAATTACGGATGAAGCAGCTTTAGAAATTGCTTATGTTTCCGAAGGCGGAATGCGTGATGCTTTGAGTTTACTTGATCAATTATCTGCTACTACACATTCTATTACGATAGAAAATGTGCTATCAAATTATGGCTCTATATCTACCGTTTTTATTAAAGAGTTGGTTGAAAATTTGCTTGCTAATCAAACATCTTTATTGATTCAACAATTTGAAGAACTAACTAATTCTTCTGTCGATTATAAGATTTTTATTAAAAAATTAATTCAAGAGTTAATATCTTATGCTATTAAATTGAAAACTGAATATATTAAGTTATCACTCAGTTATGAACAGATTAAAAATTTAATTTTTGAGTTAAACAATTGTATGAATCAAACAAATATTAATATTAATCCTTTTGTTTTGATTGAATTAACTTTACTAAATTATGTTAATTCTTCTTCTGTTTCTCATTTAGAGCAAGAAAATATAATAAATAAATCAGAAATTATTAATCATACTGAAGAAAAGGGAAGTATTCGTGATATCCCTGTAAATGAGGAAAAAAGAAGTTTGGATGATTCTTTGGACGATTCATCTGTAAATGATTCAAATCTTCTTTTAGAATTGAAAAAAATTCGCATCAATAATTGTTTTTTTGGAGCAAAAAAGGATAATTTGAATAATTTAAAAACAAAATGGACTAATTTGCAGAACTCTTTAATTCCAGATGATATATTGAACTTACTAATTGATACACAGATTGTTGCTGCTTCATCACAGTATGCTATTTTAACCGCAAATTTAGAAAGTACAGCCGTTTTAATTAATAATCGAATTCAAGAAATTGGCGATTATTTATGTGAATTTTTTGAAGAAGAGTTATTATTTATTGCATTAAGTGATGAAGAATGGAAAATGGAACGTCAAAAGTATGTTGATAATTTAAAAAAAGGGGTTACTTATACCTTAATGTCTGAGCCAATTATTGAACGAGTGGAAGAAGCTGTTTCTAATTCTTCAGATGGCTTAGAAAAACTTGCACAGGAACTCTTTGATAGTGATAAAATAGAGATAGTTTAGAAAGAAGGAAAATAGTATGAATATGCAAAGTATTATGGCACAAGCTCAAAAAATGCAACGAGATTTACAACAAAAGAAAGATGAATTAAATCAACAATTATTTCCCGGGAAATCTGATTGGGTTGAAGTCGTTTTTAATGGAAAGAAAGAGATTGTTTCTTTAAAAATTACCTATGATGGCTCAATCGGTGAAGATGATCGAGAAATGCTAGAAGATATGATTTCTTTAGCAATTAAAGATTCCTTATCTAAAATTGATGCTGCTTTTAAAGAAAAAATGGGAGCCTATGCTGGAATGCTTGATGGTTTAATGTAGTATGATTTATCCAGAAAGATTAGAGAGAGTAATCGAATTTTATAAAAAATTACCAGGTATTGGTGAAAAAAGTGCGGAGAGACTAGCTTTAGCAACCTTAGAAATCAATGAAGATGAAGTGCATGCATTTGCTAATAGTATTCAGGATGCTCGAAAACATTTACATCCTTGCACTGTTTGCGGCCATTTAACTGATCAAGATGTTTGTTCTATTTGTTCTGATGATTCACGAGATAAAAATTTAATTTGTGTTATTGAGGATTATAAAAGTGTTTTTTCATTTGAGAAAGTTGGCAATTATCATGGTGTTTATCATGTATTAAATGGACTCATTTCTCCTATGGAAAATATTGGTGCTGAAGATATTAATTTACCTAGTCTAGTAAAGAGAATAGAACATTTGGAGCATCCAGAAATTATTTTAGCTTTAAAATCTTCTATTGAAGGAGAAACTACAACTTTGTATATAAAAAAGATATTTGAAGGAAAAAATGTAGTTATTTCGCGGTTAAGTTATGGTTTGCCAATGGGAGCAGAGATTGATTATATTGATACAGTTACGTTAGATAGAGCATTAAGTGATCGAAAGCAAATTTCAGAATAATTTTAATTTTTTTGCATATGGATTAATAAGTGATGCTTATGATAAAAAAAGTAGTAAGTTTATTACGAAAAGTTGTAGTGGCGTTTCTTGTGTTATATGCATTTAATATTTTAGTTAATTCTTTAAATATTGTTATTCCTATTAATTATTTTACGATTGGAACTGTTACAGTTTTGGGAATACCCGGCTTGTTATCCTTAATTGCTTTATTTTTTATAATTAAATAAAGTGGGTGGTTTTTTGCGTAGTAATTTATCGCTGTCTATTATTAATTCTTATCATGAGGGACGTCTTTCTCATGCTTTTTTGATTGAAACAAATGATCAGGAAATTTGTTTGAAAGAATTAAAACTCATTTTGGGAGAATTAAATTGTGAATCTACTTATGAAAGTTCTTGTGATAAATGTAATCTTTGTCATCTGATTGATATTGATAATCTACCCAGTTTAATGATTGTGCGTCCTGATGGAATGAATATTCGAAAAGAACAAATATTAAATATAAAAAGAACATTTAGTACAAAACCTATTTATTCTAAATTTAACATGTATATTATTTTGAATGCAGAAAAGTTAAATGCTTCTTCTGCTAATAGCATTTTGAAATTTTTAGAAGAGCCCGAAGAAGGAATTCTTGGCTTTTTTGTTACAAATAATAAAGAAAATATGATTGATACGATAAAAAGTAGATGTCAAATCTTATCTGCTTTTTATCAGGAAAACTCACAAAATTCTACTTATCAACAACTTGCTATCGAGCTTCTTTATGATCTTCATGTTAATCGAGAAAATGCTATTTTTCATAATCGGGATCGATTAGAGAAGTCCTTGTCAAAGGATGAATATCAACAAATTTTTCAAGAAATGATTAGCATTTATTTGTATTTTTATAAACGAAGTATTTCAAAACAAATAGACAATTGTACCTTTTTGGAGTTACAATTTTTAGATAAGAAATCTCCTGCTTATTTATTACAACAATTAAAATTAGTTCAAAATTTAGAACAAGAATTGAGCTATAATGTAAATATGAATTTATTATTAGATAGATTGGTTCTAGAAACGGAGTAGAACATGAATATTTATGGTGTAACTTATCGTGATAAAGGAAAAGTTTATTATTTTAATGGTCATGATTTAAAAATTCCAATGAATGTAACTGTAATTGTTGAAACTGAACGTGGTTTGCAATTTGGTAAAGTTGTTTCTAAAGTTTCTGATCAAGAAGTTGAAAAATTTCAGGATCAATTAAAAGATATTGTTCGTATTAGTACCAAGGCAGATTATGAACAATATTTAGATAACTTGAAAGATGCTCAAATCGCTTTAGAAAAGGCAAAAGAAATTAGTGATGAATTACATATGAGTATGCGTTTTTTAGATGCTACTTATACGTTTGATCGAAAACAGTTAATTTTTAATTTTTATTCTGATGAGCGAATTGATTTTCGTGAACTTGCTAAGAGATTGGCAGGAATTTATCGTACTCGTATTGAGCTTCGTCAGATAGGTGCTCGTGATAAAGCAGAAAAAATTGGTGGAATTGGACCTTGTGGTCGGGAGTTATGTTGTAAATCTTTTTTGACTCGGTTAGATTCTGTATCGATGAATATGGCAAAAAATCAAAATCTGGCTTTAACACCTTCTAAGGTAAATGGTTGCTGTGGTCGTCTTTTCTGTTGTCTTGCTTATGAGGACGAAGAATATACGCGTTGTCAAAAGGGAATGCCTTCCGTTGGACAGAAAATTATTACTGAGTTTGGCAAAGGTGTTGTATCAAGTGTGGATGTATTGAATCGAAAATATAAAGTTTTTATAGATGGAGAATATAAGGAATACCAAGCAGATGAAAAAGTTACTGAATGATTTGTATGATTATCCAAATATGAAAATTTATCAATATGATCGCGCATTTAAATTTTCATTGGATTCTATTTTGTTAGCAGAAATGGTTCAATTTCATAAGAATGATCAAACCATGCTTGATTTATGTACAGGAAATGCTGCAGTTTTATTGGTAGCTTCGACTAAATCTTCTATTTCTATGTATGGTGTAGAAATTCAAAAAGATATTTATGATTTGGGCGTTGAATCGGTTTCTATTAATCATAAAGATAAGCAGATTACGTTAATTCATGATTCTATTGCAAATGTGGATAAGTATTTCCCGGGAAATAATTTTGATATTGTCACGTGTAACCCACCTTATTTTAAATATCATCATGATGCTTTTTTGAATGATGATCCGATGAAACAGATGGCTCGGCATGAGATAAGTACGAATTTAAAAGAGGTCATTGAAAAAGCTAGCCAGATGATTAAGAATAAAGGCAATTTTTATTTAGTTCATATTTCTGAGCGATTTCAAGAAATTGCTTGTTTGATGGAACAATATCAATTTTCTATTAAAGATGTATATTTTGTTTATCCTAAACGAGGAGAAAAATCATTTTTGGTTTTGGTTAGAGCTACGAAACGTGGTAAGATGGGTATGAAAGTTCATGAACCAATTTTTTTGAGTGATTTTAAGACTTATCAAAATTTATTTGAGGTGATACAGTGAAATTGATTGTTGGATTAGGAAATCCCGGAAAAGAGTATGATGGTACTCGTCATAATGTTGGATTTATGGTTTTAGATTCTTTTTGCAAAAATGCAACTTGGCAAAAAAAGTTTCAAGGAGAATTTTATAAGACGGAAATTCATAATGAAACTGTTTGTTTCTTAAAGCCAACTACTTTTATGAATAATTCTGGTTTTGCTGTTTCGGAACTTGTTAATTTTTTTCATATTCCTTTAGAAAATATCTTGGTTATTCAAGATGATTTGGATTTGCCATTAGGAAATTATAAACTAAAGCGTAATTCTTCATCAGGAGGGCATAATGGGATTCAATCGATTATTGATTCTTTAAATTCTTCTAGTTTTTTGCGTCTTAAAGTTGGTATTACTTTTGAAAGAGAAAGTGATACGATTCAATATGTACTCGGACGGTTTTCTAAGAGTGAAGTGGAAATGCTAACGCAAAATTTTGAAGTTTATCATCAAATTATTTTGTCTTTTATTACTCAAGGAGTTGAAAAAACATTACAATCTTATAGTAAAAAGTAGGGATTTTGATGGATATATTTAATCAATTTAAATTTCATTCTGGAGCGATTATTCAAGGTTTAACTAATGAGTTAAATGCTTTTTATGTGCTTGAAGCTTTTCAAAAACTTAATAAAAATATTTTAGTTGTAACTAGTACTTTATATGAAGCAAATCAAATGTATAATTCTTTAGAGACTTATACAGATCAAGTATTATTGTTTCCAATGGATGATTTTTTAACTAGTGTTGCTCTAGCTATTTCTCCCGAATTAAAGATGAAGAGATTGGAAACTTTAGAAAAAATTGATACGGGAACTCACATTGTAGTTACCAATCTTACAGGGTATTTGCGCTATTTACCTAATTATGAAAAAAAAGATAAATTAAAAATATCGATTAAAGTAGGAGATACTATAGGAAGAGATAAACTTCATGAGATATTACTTCAATTTGGTTATAAACAAGAATCTTTGGTTACTTCTACTGGAGAATTTGCGGTTCGTGGTTTCGTCGTAGATATTTTCCCAATTTATGAAGATCATCCTATTCGCATTGAATTTTTTGGTTCCGAGGTTGAATCAATCCGTGTATTTGATGAATCAACGCAATTATCTCTCAACAATATATCTGATATTATAATTCATCCTTATCAAGAGATTATTACTAAAGAAAAAAGTTCTTTATATGACTTTTTAAAAAATCCTTGTGTTATTTTTAAAGATTTTCAGCAAATTCAAGCGAGTAATCAAAAATTAGAAGAAGATATTTTTCAGTATCAAGTGAGTAAAGATGAGCAAAAAGCGGATTATATGTATCACTTTGATGAAATCCAGCCAGTGTATTCTATTCAATTAAATGCGATTACGCAAGTTGAAAATCGTCAGGAGGTTTATTCATATTTTTCTCAAGAACTTGAAAATTTTAATGGTAACTTTTCATCTTTGCGAAATTTTGTAGAGCAAAAATTTCTTGCAAAGAAAAAGGTAATTTTGTGTCTTTCCAGAGATTCCCAAATCAAACAAATTCAAGAGGTTTTAGATGGATTACCTATGCAATATTCAAATCTTTCCGTTCAACCAAGTGTTATTAATATTTGGAAGAAGAAACTTCGCCGTGGTTTTTTGTTTGAAGATTATGTAGTTATTTCTGAGTTTGATATTGAAAAAAAGGTTGATACTACGATTCATTATAAAAATAATTATCGAATTGGTCGGAAGATTAATGCCATTGATGCTTTAAAACCTGGTGATTATGTTGTTCATCGCACGCATGGTATAGGTGTTTATTATGGGGTTGTAACACTTACTCAATATGGACTTAAGAAGGATTATATTCAAATTAATTATGCTGGTAATGATAAAGTTTATATTCCGGTTGAAAAAATTTCTACAATTTATAAATATACTGATAAAGATGGAATGAAGCCACAAGTTAATAAGTTAAATTCTACTTCATGGGTTAATAAAAAGCGTAGCATTCAGCGTCGAATTCATGATATTTCCGAAGAACTTATCAAGTTATATGCAGCACGGAGTCATATTAAAGGAGATAAATACATTGATTATGAAGAAGAGGATGTATTTGCTTCTATGTTTCCTTATGAACCAACCAAGGATCAATTACGTGCAATATCTGATATTCAAAAAGATTTGAAAAGTGAAGTTCCAATGGATCGATTACTTTGTGGAGATGTAGGTTTTGGTAAAACTGAGGTAGCTTTTCGAGCAATGTTTAAAGCAATTTTAAATAATAAGCAAGTATTCTATTTATGTCCTACAACGATTTTGAGTAAACAACAATATGAATCTGCTGTAGAGCGTTTTGGTGATTATCCTATTGAAATAGCTTTGTTAAATCGTTTTACTACTCCCAAAGAAGTGAAGCGCATTTTAGAAGGACTTCAAGATGGAAGTATCGATCTTGTTTTTGGAACGCATCGATTATTAAGTGATGATGTAAAATTTAAGAAATTAGGGTTATTAATTGTGGATGAGGAACAACGTTTTGGGGTATCACATAAAGAAAAAATTAAAAAGTTTAAAAATGATGTCAATGTTTTAACGCTTTCTGCAACTCCAATTCCAAGAACGATGAAGATGGCTTTATCTGGACTACGTGATTTGTCTATTATTGATACGGCTCCGGTGAATCGCTATCCCGTTCAGACTTATGTTTTAGAAGAAAATGATTTGATTATTAAGGATGCAATTTATAAAGAACTTTCTAGAGATGGGCAAGTATTTATTTTATATAATCAAATTGCTTCCATTGAAAAGAAGATGTATGAACTTCAAAAGTTAGTTCCTGAAGCTCGTATTACTTATGCTCATGGGCAGATGTCAAAAAATGAACTTGAGGATATTATGGCTAGTTTTATTCGTCATGATTATGATATTTTGCTTTGTACAACGATTATAGAAACTGGAATCGATATTCCAAATGCTAATACTTTAATCATTTATGATGCAGATCATTTTGGGCTTAGTCAGTTGTATCAACTTCGTGGTCGGGTTGGACGAAGTAATAAAATTGCTTATGCTTATTTGATGTATAATCCTAAAAAGTTATTGAATGAAGTTGCAGTGAAACGCTTGCAAGCAATTAAAGAATTTACAGAACTTGGAAGTGGTTATCGTATCGCTATGCGTGATTTAGCTATTCGTGGAGCAGGAGATTTACTTGGAAGCGAGCAAGCAGGATTTATTGATACAGTAGGAATTTCTCTTTATATGAAGATGGTTGAAGAAGAAATGAAACGACTACAGGGAGAAACTGTATTAGAAGAAGATACTGATAATAAATCTTTATTGAACGTAGAAACTCATATTAGTGATTCTTATGTTTCTGACGAAGATTTAAAAATTGAAATTCATCAAAAAATTAATGAAATTGATAGTTATGATTCTTTGTTAACTGTTAAGAGTGAATTAGAAGATCGTTTTGGAAAAATCAGTTCTTCTATTGAAATTTATATGTATGAAGAATGGTTTGAAAAAATTGCCAAACAGTTAAGTATTGTCAATGTTAAACAGACAGAAAGAGAAGTTATGGTTACGCTTCCTGAAGATATTAGTTCTCGAATAAAAGGCGATAAGTTGTTTTTGGAAGCTTATAATCTTTCTCAAAATTTTCGAATTAAATACGAAAATAAGCGCATTGTTATTGTTTTAGTATTCCATGGACTTGAAAAGCATTTTGTATATTATTTAGTTCCTTTAATGGATCATATTTTGCATGATATTGATTAAGTTTTAGTATAAAATTTTGGTTTTCTCCAAGAATAGTAATAGATTGGAGTGAACTTATTTGAAGTCGACTGGTGTTATAAGACGTATTGATGAATTGGGGCGTATTGTTATCCCGAAAGAAATTCGACGTCATTTGGGAATTCGGGAAGGGGAAAGTTTGGAAATTTTTACAGAAGAGGATCAAATTGTTTTAAAAAAGTATTCTAAAATGTTAGAATTTGCAGACTTTTCTTTAAAATTATGTGATTATATTTCCAATACGATGGATGATTTAAACCTTATTGTTACTGATCGCGATAAAGTTGTTTCTACTTCTTTTCGTGATGATTTGGTTCAAGCAGAATTAAATAGTCAGTTTATTTCATTCGTTCAATCTAGAGAAATTTATGAATCTACTTCTTTTGAAAAAAAATGTTTTGGTAATGTAGAATTATCAGGATATTTTTATGTACAACCGATTATTTCTTCGATAGATTGTTTAGGGCTAATCATTTTTTACAAACAACAAGCATATAGTAAAGAAGAAAAACAATTTGCTAAGTTTTTAATGCAATTGATTGTAAATAAAATTGACATTGTTTAGGTTTTTGTGATAGAATTCTCGTAATTTAGTGATGAAAGAAAGAGAGATATTTTTCCTTTTTTAGAGAGTCTATGTTTGGTGTGAGTAGATAAAGGGGAATATTGAAAATGGTTCTGGAGCTAAAACGATGATTTCGCGTTAAGAAAGAAAGTGCATGATAAATCATGAATTAAGGTGGTACCACGGGGTAACTCGTCCTTATGATCATGATTTTTTTGTTTTTTAGGAGGGTCATTATGAAAGAAAAATTTTATATTACAACAGCGATTGCTTATACTTCAGCAAAGCCTCATATTGGTAATACTTATGAGATTGTTCTTGCAGATGCCATTGCTCGTTTTAAGAGATTTAAGGGTTATGATGTTTATTTTCAAACTGGAACGGATGAGCATGGCGAAAAAATTGCTTTAAAAGCTTCTGAACAAGGAATTGAACCACAAGAATATTGTGATAATATTTCCCGGGAAATAAAACGGATTTGGGATATTATGAATACTTCTTATGATCGGTTTGTTCGTACTACAGATGCAAATCATGAAAAAGTAGTTGGCCATATCTTTGAAAAGTTATTTCAACAAGGGGATATTTATTTAGGAAAATATGAAGGACTTTATTGTGTTCCTTGTGAATCCTTTTTTACAGAAAGTCAGCTTGTGGATGGCAAATGTCCGGATTGCGGTAGAGAGGTAGTACCTCGGAGTGAAGAGGCTTATTTCTTTAAGATGTCTAAGTATCAAAAAAGATTGGAAGATTATATTGAAAGCCATCCTGATTTTATTCAGCCAGAATCTAGAAAAAATGAAATGTTGAATAATTTTATTCGTCCAGGGTTACTTGATTTGTGCGTTTCTAGAACTTCTTTTTCTTGGGGAATTCAGGTTCCAATGGATCCTAAACATGTTGTTTATGTATGGCTTGATGCTTTGACTAATTATATTACTAATATTGGTTATGATGTTGATTCTCAAACTGATGAATTTAAAAAATGGTGGCCAGCTGATCTTCATTTAATAGGAAAAGATATTATTCGATTTCATACTATTTATTGGCCAATCTTTTTGATGGCTTTGGATTTGCCACTTCCAAAGAAGGTATTTGGGCATCCATGGCTTTTAATGAATGACGATAAGATGAGTAAGAGTCGTGGAAATGTTATGTATGCAGATGAACTAGTTGATATTTATGGGGTAGATGCAATTCGTTATTATGTACTTCATGAAATTCCTTTTAGTAGTGATGGAAATATTACTCATGAACTAATTGTAGAACGGATTAATTCTGATTTAGCAAATGTATTAGGAAATCTTGTTAATCGTACGATTACGATGGTTCATAAGTATTTTGATGGATCTCTTTCTAATGGTTCTGTAACGCTAGAAATTGATCAAGAATTTGAAAAAATGATTAATGAGCTTGATCAAAATGTTACTGCTTGTATGGACCGTTTAGAAATAGGAAATGCGATTGATGCTATTTTTGATGTACTTCGTCGTAGCAATAAATATATTGATGAAACAATGCCTTGGGCTTTAGCAAAAGATGAATCCCAAAAAGAACGTTTAAAGACGGTTTTATATCATTTATTGGAAGCAATTCGTGTATCAGCTTTGTATTTATCTTCCTTTTTGCCAGATACTTCTAAAGAAATATTAAGACAAATTAATCAAACGGATGGTTCTTGCGCATTTGTTTCAAATTTGCAGTATAATGTTCTTGAGCCCAAAATTTTATTTGAGCGAATTGATATGAATAAGTTAGGGGAAGTTTTGAAAGGAAAAGAAAAATGAAAAAATATAATTTAAAGCGTATTCCGGTTATTGCAGTTTTTACTGGAGCAACGCTTTTTGCAGCAGCTCGGATATTTCGGAATGTTCGGGGAAAGGGAATAAGTGATATTAAACCTTGTGAACCTCGTTTTTCTCATGACGTTAAACAAGATTGTTCTGAGAAACCCATGAGAGATGGTTATTATGATTGGCAAGATATTCCAAATGAAGTCGTTCGTCCAAAAACACGTAAAAAAGAATTAAATGTAGGAAATCATGAGTAAACTTGATTTTTGGGATACTCATTGTCATTTGTTTTCTTCTTATTATCCATCCATTTCCGATGTTATTTTGGATGCTTTCAAGGAAGATGTTACGCATTTTATTGTCAGTGGATGTGATGGAAAAAGTAATCATGAAGTGTGTGAATTAGTTAAGCAATATCCTTCTTGTTATGGAGTTGTTGGACTTCATCCAGATGAAGCAGATACTTATATGGAGGAAGATTTAACTTTTTTAGAAAGTTGTCTTTCTAATTCAAAGATTGTTGGTATTGGAGAAATTGGCTTAGATTATCACTATACTAAAGAAAATCGATTAAAACAAATTGAGTTATTTGAACGTCAGCTCAGGCTTGCTTTAAAGTATCATCTTCCTGTCGTGATTCATTCACGTGAAGCTACGCAAGATACAATAGATATTTTAAAAAAATATCCGGTTTCGGGCATTATTCATTCCTTTTCTGGAAGTTTAGAGGTAGCAAAAATCTATATTAAAATGGGTTTTTGCTTAGGAATCAATGGCGTTGTTACTTTTAAAAATAGTAAATTAAAAGAACTTTTACCAACTATTTTTCCTTCTATTGTGTTAGAAACCGATAGTCCTTATCTTACTCCGCATCCTTACCGAGGAAGTCAAAATTCTCCAAAGTATGTTCATCATATTGCTTCTTTTATTGCTGATTATCTCGCTATTTCTCTTTTTGAAGTAGCAAAAGTCACCAATCAAAATGTCTATCGTATTTTTGACAAATTGCAGTAACTATGATACCATGTTTATGATTTCGAGGTGAGCATTTTCTAGATGATGTCTGTTAAATTTTCCCATTTATTTCGTGCATTTTTACTTTTTGCAGCAGTTCTTTTAGCAAATGCTAGCACGAATTTTGTTGAAACTAAGTTTCAAAATGCAGCAACGAATCGAACAATTAATTTATCAACGATGGCATTAAAATTAGAAGAAGATATTAAAAATGATTTATATAGTGCCAAGGATACATTTACTGGTGATTTAACTGGATATAGTGCGGATTGTCCTTTATGTGGAGGAACGCTTGCTTGTAAACCTAGTTATTATGTTTTAGATGGCACAGATACTTATTATGATGATGTGTATGGTCAAGTAAGAATTGTGGCATCTAGCAAGAATTTACCTTGTGGAAGTATTGTTCGTTTTCAACATTCCGGATTATCTTCTGAACCAATTATTGCTATTGTGTTAGATCGAGGAGTTCTGGGTAATGATTTGGATTTACTAACTCCAAGTGAAGGTTATGCACTTCGCTATGTAGGTAGACGTTCGGTAACTTATGATGTTTTAAGACAAGGATGGGTTCGCTAGCCTTGTTTTTTAATTTTTGTGTGGGTGGTGGTATTTGTGCTTTCTGCTAAAAAAAGTTTAGGCCAAAATTTTTTAAAGGATGAAGAAGTTTTAAAAAAAATTGCAAATTCTTTGTCGCCATCTAAAGCGGATGTTCTTTTAGAAATTGGTCCTGGTATGGGAGCTCTTACAAAGTATTTGGTATTAAAGCCTAGTTATTATTTTGCTTATGAAATTGATGAACGCATGCGACCTTATTTGAATAAGTTAACGTCTCATGTAATTTATAAGGATTTTTTAAAAAGTGATTTGTTAGGTGATCTTCGAGATATTCCTTATCAAAATCTTTATGTGATGGCAAATATTCCTTATTATATTACGACACCGATTATTGAAAAGTTGGTTTCTCTTTTGGATATTCAAGCGATGGTTTTGCTTGTTCAAAAAGAGGTTGCTGATCGATTTAGTGCAACTCCTCATCATCGCGATTATGGTTATTTTACGGTTTATTTAAATCATTATTTTCATGTCGAGATGCTTTTTTCTGTTTCGCGTTATGCGTTTTCTCCTGCACCAAATGTTGATAGTGCCGTTGTTCGTTTTACTAAGAAAGAAAAAGTTCCTTTGGATGAAAAGAAGTATTTTACTTTTTTAAAGCAGTGTTTTTCATCGAAACGCAAGACTTTATATAACAATTTGAAGAGTTATGACTGGAACCTTATTTTTCCGATTTTGCAAAAGTACGGGTATTCTTCTATGGTTCGTGCTGAAGAGATTCCAAGTGAAGTTTTTGAAGAAATTTTTTTGTCTTTATAAGCAAAAAAAATTTTTTATTGCATATATTGTATTGGTGATGATATGGATATCAAGAAGGGCGACTATGTAACTCGAAATAGTTATCACAATGATACCGTATTTAAAGTTGTTAATATCAAAGATTCTATTTGTTATTTAAAAGGGGTAGATGTTCGTCTTTATGCAGATAGTGAGAAAGAGGATTTGGTGATTGTTTCCGACGTAGAACAAGATGATGCATTTGCTAAAGATCTCGTTGATGATTTGTCTGATCGAAGCGAATATTTTTATTTGCCTGGTAAAATCTTGCATTTAGATGGAGATCGTGAGTATTTAGAAAGATGTTTGAAGTTTTATCAAAGTCATCATGTATTTGCCATTGGAAAGAAAATTGCTGAAAATGAAATTGCTCAGAAGATACCAATGTTACTAAAAGAGTATCAACCAGATATTGTTATTATTACGGGTCATGATGCTTATTATCAGAAAAAGGGAGATCTTCATGATTTAAGGAATTATAAAAATACGGCGAATTTTGTAAAAGCAGTGAAAGAAGCTCGAAAATATGAAAAAAGTCATGAGAAGTTAGTGATTATTGCTGGTGCTTGTCAAAGTAATTATGAAGAATTAATTCGAGCTGGAGCTAATTTTGCATCGAGTCCAAAACGCGTAAATATTCATGCTCTTGATCCAGCAATCATTGCTTCTACTGTTGCTATGAGTGAACGAAATCAACCGATTGATTTAGTGGCACTATTAGATAAAACCAAATATGGCAAAGATGGTATGGGCGGATTAAAGTGTAATGGTCTTATGTATGTAGGGTATCCAAGATAGGTGAGGTATGAATATTGATATTGTAAAAACAGAAATGAAAAAACATTTAAATGAGAAAGTGGAGATATCGGTTTATGGTCTTCGCAACAAAACTGAATATTTTATTGGAACGATTTCTAAATTATATCCGTATATTTTTACAGTTCAAGTTAATGGGGTGGAAAAGAGTTTTAATTATGCAGATGTTATTACTGGTGAGGTTGAAGTAAAATATATGTAAAAAATATTGATTTCACTTTCCTGAATTTATCAGTTTTAAAAGAACAAAATCTCCCAAACCCTTTATTTATAAGGATTTGAGAGATTTTTAAACGT
>CANQXM010000013.1 GCA_947627835.1 uncultured Bacilli bacterium
AACAGACCACCATATGCCTTTGCAAACCTTACCTGAAGCTTTTGCAATCATTAATCCTAAGCAAAAAGATTGCACCTTTCCCGATATTGAAATTTGCGGTGCTCAAGTGGCTTGGTATTTAATAGCGGCTTTAAAAGAAGTTTGCAAACTTAAATATGATTTGTGTAAATTTATAGAACTTTTAGCCATAGCAATTATAGCGGATATGATGGAACTTAGAGACATTAATCGTGTTTTGACAAAAAAGGGTATAGAATGCATTAATAAATCCAAAAGAGCCGCCTTTAAAGCAATGAAGCATTATTATCAAAAGGATCAATTCACTTTGGATAATATAAGTTTTCTCATTGCACCGCTGATTAATAGTGCTGGAAGAATGGACGATGCAAGTCTATCTTATCGTTTTTTGCACACGAAAAATTTTGACGAGGCTTTGAGTTATTTAGAGCAAATTGTGAATTTCAATGAAAGTCGTAAGGATGAAGAAAAACAGCTTTTTGAAGAATCTTTAAATCAAGTCAGAGAAAGCGATTCTTGTGTGATTGCAAGTGGAGAAAATTGGCACGAGGGAGTGCTTGGCATCGTTGCAAGTCGCTTAGCAAAACATTTTAATAAGCCCTCTTTCGTTTTTTCCTTAAATGGGACTAAACTTAAGGGCAGTGCAAGAAGCGTTGGCAGCATTGATATTTTAAATCTTATCACTCAAACTCAATCTTTATTGAATAATTATGGCGGACATAAAAGTGCGGCAGGACTTAGTTTAAATTTAGATAATTTTGAAGCATTTAAAACTCAAATGCAAATGCAATGTTCGCAAATTCCTGCTACAAATTTTTTGGATACAGATGAAATTTTAGGAATTTTAGAGCCTAAAGATATTGATTTTGAAATGCTTGAACTTTTAGAATATTTTGAACCTTTTGGTTATAAAAATCCGCGTCCTCT
This sequence comes from uncultured Bacilli bacterium, assembly GCA_947627835.1. Taxonomy (GTDB): domain Bacteria; phylum Bacillota_I; class Bacilli_A; order RF39; family UBA660; genus MGBC162267. The sequence continues at coordinate 946 of CANQXM010000013.1, forward strand.
TTTTGTGATTAAGGATTTAAATGTTAAGAATAAAAAATTTTTAGATAAAAATTCAAAGCATTTAAAACTGATTTTAACTAAGGAAAATAAGGCTATTGAAGCTTTATTTTTTAATTTTGACAAAGAACCAAATTTAAATGAGAATATCACTTTGCTTGGAAGTGTATCTAAAAATAAATTTCGTGGGCTCATCACGCCTCAATTTATCATTAAAGATATTTATAAATCATATTAAATGAGACGCATTTTTTAAAAAATTTATCATTGTAAATGTATTTGTATAAAAATTTATATTTATAAAAATATGATATAAAACTTATATGAGGTATAAAAAGTTTTGTTTTTGAGGAAAAATTATGATAAAGTCTAAAGCAAAAATTGCGATTTTAGCCACAGGAGGGACTATTGCAGGAGTTGCTGGGAGTCAAATTTCTAGTGTGGGATATACAGCGGGAGTCGTTGGGGTTAAAGAACTTATCGAAGCCGTGCCAGAAATTGAAAATTTAGCACAAATTCAAACAAAGCAAGTTGCAAATATCGATAGCTCAAACATGAATGATGAAATTTGGCTCAAACTTATACAAGAAATCAACAGCTGTTTTAAACAAGGCATTGATGGTGTCGTCATCACTCATGGAACGGATACTATGGAGGAAACGGCGTATTTTTTAAATTTAACGCTTAAACATCATAAACCTGTGGTTTTAGTCGGTGCGATGCGTCCCTCAAGTGCTAGGAGTGCTGATGGTCCTAAAAATCTTTACAATGCTATATCCTTAGCAACAGATAAAAACGCTCAAGGCAAAGGGGTGATGGTTGCGATGAATGATAAAATTTTAGGTGCAAGAGCAATTGTAAAAACGCATACTTTAAATGTGGATGCTTTTTCTTCGCTTAATTTTGGAGATTTGGGCTATATTGTCGATGGAAAATGTTTTTTTTATAATGAAATTTTAAAACTTCACACCAAACAAACGCCTTTTGATGGAGAAAAAATCAAAACCTTGCCAAAAGTGGATATACTTTATACTTATTCAAATGACGGAAGCGGAATCGCTGCTAAGGCTTTATTTGATAATGGTGCTCAAGGTTTGGTTATCGCAGGAAGCGGGGCCGGTAATATACACGAAAATCAAAAAAAAGTGCTTAAAGAATTATTAAAACAAGGTCTTAAAATTGTGCTAAGCACACGAGTGGCACAAGGGCAGGTTATGCTAAGCGAGGAGGATATTAAATTAGGTTTTATCAGTGCTTTGGATTTAAATCCCCAAAAGGCTAGAATTCTCTTAATCTTAGCCCTAACTCAAACCAAAGACATACAGACAATCAGGGAATTTTTTCAAAAATATTAATTATACTGACCTAAAAAAAGACTTTACCCAGCTTAAATTCGATGATATTCAAAGAATGAAATCCGCATACAGCATAAGAATTTATAATATGCTTGTATGTGAGCTTAAACAAAACAGACAAAGTCTAAGAATCAATCTTTCAGTCTTACAAAATATACTAGAAGTGCCAAGAACCTTACAGGAATATAAGCATTTTAATCAAAAGGTTTTAAAACAAACCGCAAAAGATATTAATGGCAAATCTAATATCATCTTACTTGAAATTAAAACCCATAAGACAGGCAGAAAGGTTACAGAATTAGAATTCATCTTTGATTATAAAAATAATGACAAACGCATAACAAGAGAAAAAGAAAAAGAACTAAGATATTATAATCAATTAATAAAAATCATCAGTTCTCACTATGTGGGCAAATCAATCTACCATGAAACTTTCGGTGAGGCTATAGTCAGTCATTATTATTTTGATGAGAATGAGGAAAAAAACAAACTATCCATTCTAGCAAAACTTAGAAATAATGAGGATAGATTTGTAAGAGTTATTGTTAGAAATTTTAAAGATATTAACACCTTAGAAAAACTTAGAGATAAAGCAGAGGAACTCTTTTATTTGAATAAAGCCAGAGTGATGAATTCAAGAGAAGCAAGAAAATTTGCAAATTTATTCAGTAATCCTCCTATTTAATATAATTTTCATATCTTGCTCTAAAAGTATATTCTAAGGTTTTACTATTTTAGCAAGCAAAATAACACCAAGAGCAAAGGCTATAATTCCAAACATAGCAACAAAAGCACCTATCATTTTTCTTTCTCCAATTCGTTAAGTTTTTTATTGAAATCTATACCAAGATAAACTAATGCTAACAATAACACAATAATCCCTAAAGAAACCATAAGCGATAAAACAAAATCTAAAGTTTTATAGTGTGTTACTGCGAAACCAACAACACCAAATAAAGCAGTCAATAGAACAATAATCAACAATTTTAACAAATCTAATTTAGCTTTTATCCTATCAGCTCTACTCATATAAATATTTTAATATTTTTTTACTGATTTTTATATAAAATTCAAAGATAAAGATTAAAACATTTAAGCCCTAGTTTGATTGATAAGATTATTAAGTCTATCCATGACAGAAGTTACATAAGAATTAATGCTTTCACTACTTGCTTTCCAACCATTAGCCTTTGCTTGATTAAATTGTCTGTCAAACCAAGCACCACCATAGCCTATACTAGAATCTTGCCATTTAACCCCATTTTCATAAGCATAGATATCACCATCTAACCAACCTCCCAAAGCATCCGCTTTTAATAAACTTGTAAAATCAACCTTACCTGTCATAATATCATCGATATCAATATGAAAACCATTAAAACTTTCTTTAGCCATAGCTGTATTATAAGCCTCTACTCTTGGATTTAGTGTAGTCTTTGAACTTTCAACAGGTTGTCCCCCATTTGCTCTTAAAAAACTCATAAACAAAGCTTCTTTAGGATATTCCCCTTTTTCATTCTTTGAATATACAGACATATCAGGGTTAAACTCCCAATCATTACCACCATTAGTATAAGTTTCTTTTAAATCTTGTAAAGATAAACCAAAATTATTTCCTTCTATGCCACTTATAGAAAGTCCAGATTGTATATACAGACTTGAAGCTTCTTTCATTTGTTCAGAAGTTCTATAAATATTTGCAACAGAAGCCTCAGATAAATCTTTTAGATGAGTAATATTCATTCTATTATTTGGGTCATTAAAATCTATTGTTTTAATCCCACTCACACTATAGCCCTTAGGTAAGCTTTCCAAATCCGCTTCACTAAAACTTGTTTTATTACTAGGAAAACTTTTATCTAAGGCATTAGAAAAAAGATTGTAATATTGTTTTATAGTGTCTGCCATATCTATATTAGTGTAGTATTTATCTACTCCTAGATATTCTTTGATACCTGAAGTAATAGCAGAATTTTCTGCAGCCCTCTCTATCTCCTCTAAAGTTGATTTATGTATCTTAAAATCCTCTGGCAATCCTGCCGCTTTATTAAAATCACTTGTCATATAACCTTGACTATCCACTCCATAACCATAAGCCATAGAAACAGCTTGATTTGTTTCACTTTGTTTATTGATTTCACCTTGTTTATATTTTAAAGCATAAATAGAATTTTGTAAAGGATTATCTAAAGGATTTGAATTGAGTATTTCATTCTTTGCTAGAGTGAAAGTATTTTGAGTTTGAATTCCACTTAATTTTGTAACATTATCTTTTATCATAGCATGAACAAATTTAACTTGATTATTCTCTTTATTTTCTTTACTCTTAGAAAGTATAGAACTATAAGCGGATGATGAACTATCATTGATACCGAAAATACTCATATTTGTCTCCTTATTTTAGATTATTGCCTTCAATCTAAAACAAGCAAATTTTATTCCATATTTGGATAAAATTAGGTTTATTTTTTATATTTATATGATTTTATATTGAATAAGCTTAATGTATAGGGCTTATTTTAGAATTTTCTAAAATAAGCGAGGTTTTAAAGGCTTAATATCTTCTTTGAAATTCGTTTAAAACATCTAAAGCATATGAGCCATTCCAAGCCCAAATATCATTTAATCTGCCTGAACTTTTATCGTAGCTTTGCAAATAATATTCTTTTTGATTATTCACATAGCGGTATTTAGCAAGGATTACCTTATTTCCGCTTATATTCATAGCTTGTAAAAATTGTTCTGGAAGTTTATCAGTATCTCCAACTATATAAGCATAGCTTCTAAGCATACCAAAGCCACCATCATATCCACTAGCTCTAGTAAATGTAATATACCCACCCTTAACCTCTTTTTGCTCATCAAGGCTAAGAACTTTAACGCCTTTGCTATTATCACTGATTGCACCATTGCTAATTTTAGCTAATAAATCATCAGCTAAAGCAGAGCTTATAAACAAAGAACTTAAAACAGCAAGAGTAAAGAATTTCTTTAACATTTTTGTCCTCTTTATTTTTTGTTTGATTTTATTTTAGCACAATTTTTGTCTTAAAGTCAAATTTTTATCTAAAATTTTTAAATATTTATAAATTTGGAATATTGATTGCTTGAAAAAATCAAGCAATATTTTTGAAAGGATACTGGAATGAAAAAGATTTTTCTTATTCTAACAATTTTAGCAACTTGCCTTTTTTCAAGTGATGAGTTAAGCATTGACTCACTCTTTAAAAAACAAATAGGTTTAAGAAGTATTACGAATTTATCCTTGCTTAGCACAGGCAATGCAAATTCGTATTATATTTATCCAAATGTAATGGTAAATGGAGACTTAAATGTGTGGAATGATACTAAACAGGTATTTCTCACTCAAACTTTTATCTATACCCTAACTCCTAAGTTTGATATACTTGTTTCAGGTGGTGGAAGCTACGCAAGACAAGAATATAATAATATATTTACAGGAGCTTATACAAACAAGAATACTTTGAATTTTGATAGCTTATGGTTAGGTTTTATTTATACAGCAGACAGCATAGCGGATTTTGTGCCACAAATCACTTTTCAAACAGCCTTAGTTCAAAGGGAAAAGTCTATAATGCAAACCAAGAATTTTTATTTTAAATCCCAGAGCATACAAGCAAGTTTAAGAGGATACAGCGACCCTGTAGTCTATAGCATTTATACAGGATTTGGCTATAATGCAGAAAGAAAATTTAATATTGCTAGAATTCAATATGGACACAGCATTTATTTTGGTGGAGATTTATCCATTATTTTAAGTCCTAAAATCACTTTAGACTTAGGAGGAGAACAACGCTTTCAAACCGAAAGAAAGATTAATGGCATAAAAGATTCAGAACTACGTTCTATCCCAACTATCAGTCTGGGCTCAACCTATAGCATTAATGCCGATACAGCTCTTTCTGTCAATGCTAATATAGGCGGAAGTTCAGCTGCACCCGATGCAATCTTTGGTTTAACTCTATGGAAAAAATTCTAAGAATTTTATTTATATTTTTTGTTTTACCTTTACTCTTAAGGGCAGATTTTATCGTTAAGTCCTATCAAGAGCTTAAAAATCAAAGAGTCATAAGACAAACTTATGAGGAAAGTTGCGGAGCTTCAGCCTTAGCCACTCTCATTAATCTCATTGACGATAAACATTTTAGCGAATTAGACTTATTAAAAACAATGAGTCAAAAAGAGCTTTATACAGATATGGTAAGTTTTGCAGATTTAAATGAGGCTGTTAAACAATTAAACTATGAGAGCAAACCCTATCAAATCAATAAAAAACTCTTAGATGAACTCACAAATATACCCCTGCTTGTAAAAATTGAGGAAGACCCACGCTATCCTCATTTTGTAGTGATTATCAATCATAAGGGGGATTTCTTACAGGTGCTTGACCCAAGTCATGGAGAATATATAAGCTCTAAGGCAGAGTTTTATAGCGTATGGGACAGATACAATAAAGGCGGATATGCTTTAATCATAGCACCAAAGAAAGAATTAAAAGAATTCAAGCTTAATCTGCCAAAGTCTTTAAACTTTGAATTAAAACCTTTTAGTTTGTATTAATTAAATTGTCATTGTGTTTTAATGACAAAAAGTCGCTATTAGGGCAAGGGGCAAAAGCCCCTGCGGTCTTGTTAGAAATATATTTTCATTTTAAGCTTAAAAAGTTTAAAATTTAGATATAATCTTACAAAACGCTTACTATGTTTTTTCATAGTTCGCACCTAATAACAAATTTCCGCTAAGAGCTTAAAAAACTCAAGGCGGATTTTTTATTATAGCATATTTAGGGTTATTTGTCCCCTTAATACCCTTGAAACGCCTATACTATCGACTCTAGAAAGCCCATTATTTTTTTATTTTTTAAACAATTAGTAAGTTTTAAACTTAAAGTTACTTTTCTATGCAAATTTTCTGCAGAAAAAAGTTACCTTTAGGGGGGGTTTTCTGCAGAAAAAAGTTACCTTTCTGCAGAAAAAAGTTACCTTTAGCAAATTTTTTTGAAAAATTTTTATGGAAAAAAGGGACTTTAAAGCACTTTTTTTGAAAATGTCCAACCCTTATAAATTACTACTACACAGATGTTTCAAAGGTGCTATACCTCTCAAAATATGGAAAAAAGGGCAAAAAACCCACGTAAACAAGATATTAAACAAGGAATCTATTAAACAAGGCGAAAATCGATTTTTTTAAGCTATTTTTAAGAATTAGTTTTAATGTTATTTTAAGCTTATAACATAATTTAAGATTTGAAAAATATTTGGTAAAAATAATAAAATCTAACAAATTTTTATGTTAAAATTATACATAGGGCGAGACTACTTTAAGTAATACATTCACTTTGTTCATTCTTACTTAAAGTCTCGCAAGGGGAAACCCCCTTAACCCCCTTTGCATTCTTTCGAATGCAAAAATAAGAAATCTTGTCCCCTTAGCTTTCTTAAAAAATCCAGCAAGATTTCTATAAGGAAGGGGTGCTTGTCCGTTCGTTTGCTAACCGCAAACTTCACGCACCCCTTACCCCGATTTGCAAAACACAACGCTTAACAGCATGTTTTGCCAAACTGATAAAAGAGAAAGGGAGATATGAAATCGATAATTAAAAGCATAAGATTGAGTAAAGAGCAATGGGAAATCATAAGAAACGAAATGAAAGAAAGGGAGCTTAATTTTAGCGAATATGTTTTATTTTGTGCTTTAAAAGTTAAAAAGCAAAGAAAACAAAACGCACTTAATAGAGATTTTATTGCCGAACTTGCGAGAATAGGCAATAATTTTAATCAAATAGCTAAACATTTAAACACAAATAAAACAGGATTAGACAGAGTCGGCTTAGAAATGTTAAAACACATAGAACAACACTTAAACGAGTTAAGATTAAAACATGATTGTTAAATTTTTTAGTTCTAGGAATGGAGGGGGAACCGCAAGTATTGATTATTTGCTCAATAAAAAAAGAATACAGGATAAAACAGCCAAAATTTTACAGGGCGATGAGAAACTTACAAGAGAGCTTATTAAAAGCATGAGTCAAAAACATAAAGTTTGTGTGGGTTGTCTCTCTTTTGAGGAGAAAAATATCGATGAGGCTTTAAAAAAAGAATTGATGAATAGCTTTGAAAATATGCTTTTAACGCCAGAAATGCAAGGGCGTTACAATATTTTATGGGTAGAACATACAGACAAAAATAGGTTAGAATTAAATTTTGTGATACCCAAAATTGATTTAAAAAGCAAAAAAGCATTTAATCCATACTTTCATATGGCTGATTATAAAAGAAAAGATTTTTGGACTGATTTTATTAATTTGAGCTATGGTTTTACAAATCCAAAAGACCCAGCTAAAGAAAATACGCTTCAGGGCAGTAAAAAAGAATATGAACTTATTAAAGACTATGAGGCCTTAGACATATTTCTACACAATCAAGTTGCACAAGGCAATATCACTTCAAGGAATAATCTTATCTCTCTTTTGAAAACTTATAATGTTGAAGTAACGAGAGAGGGCAAAGATTATATAAGTGTAAAATTGCCAGAAAACAAAAAAGCAAAAAGGTTTAAAGGAGGAATTTACGATGAAGAATTTACAAGTCCTAGAGAACTTGAGGGAATACTCGAAAGAATTAAACAAAGAGAAAGAGCATTTAATGAAAGAGACAATAGAGCAGAGCTTGAACGAGTTAAGCAAGAACTTGATAAACTCATTCAATCAAAAACTAGATATTACTACGAAAGAAATTCAAAAAGAGCTTTACAAGACAAACAAAACACCCCTAGCGTTCAAGTGGAGCAATCTATTAATGAGTTTTCTAATGGGATTTATTATAACAATGATTTTAAGCACGATAATATGGTATCAGTGGATAAAACCTTATCAAATCAGCAGGGATTTGACGATAAAGAGCGAGGACAATATTTATCTGTGGATACCAAAGGAATTGATGAGACAAGAACAAAATCATTATTATTTCAAACTGAATTAGAAAGGATAGAATATGACAATATTAGAACAAGAATTAATAGCAGAAATAGAGAACTTACAGAAAGAATTAGAAAATGCATTGACACTAATAGAGAACACTCAACAGAAAAACAAAGAATTATTGCAAGAACTTCATACATTAACAACAGCTTATCAAAGCTTAGAGACTTCATACAGGAACAATTTAGAGATTATAGAGAAAGAGTTAAAAGAAAAATTAAACAGCTATTAGAAAAAGAAAACAAAAAAACAAGAAATAGAGGAGAGAGATTTTATAGGTAACTTTAATTTAAATATTAAAGTTACATTAATTATTCTTTGTTATAATGATTTTTGTCCCTAAATTAAAGCAAGGAAGTCCCCAATGCAAACTCCAGAAAAAAAAGTAATCAAACAAAGAACCAAGAAAGCTATAGTAACACAGGATAATCGCTTTATATATGCTAAATATAATATGAATGCTAACGAAATGAAGTTTTTCATGTGGATAATTGCACAGATTAATAGCCAAAAAGAAGGTTTGTTTAAAATGTGTGAAATACCATTAAGAGAGATTTTTCAAATATGGGAGTGGAGAGAGGATAGCAGATTAGATTATTTTTATTGTTCTCAAATTATCGATAATATGGCTAAGAAAGTCTATATAGAGGATTTTAAATTACTTGATGAGAAGACACACAAAGAAGTAAAAGTTCATCAAGCAATGCCACTTTTTAAATTTATACGCTATAAACAAGGAGAAAACTACATAACTTATCAACTCAATGATGTTCTTATGCAATATTTGCTTGACCTAAAAAAAGACTTTACCCAGCTTAAATTCGATGATATTCAAAGAATGAAATCCGCATACAGCATAAGAATTTATAATATGCTTGTATGTGAGCTTAAACAAAACAGACAAAGTCTAAGAATCAATCTTTCAGTCTTACAAAATATACTAGAAGTGCCAAGAACCTTACAGGAATATAAGCATTTTAATCAAAAGGTTTTAAAACAAACCGCAAAAGATATTAATGGCAAATCTAATATCATCTTACTTGAAATTAAAACCCATAAGACAGGCAGAAAGGTTACAGAATTAGAATTCATCTTTGATTATAAAAATAATGACAAACGCATAACAAGAGAAAAAGAAAAAGAACTAAGATATTATAATCAATTAATAAAAATCATCAGTTCTCACTATGTGGGCAAATCAATCTACCATGAAACTTTCGGTGAGGCTATAGTCAGTCATTATTATTTTGATGAGAATGAGGAAAAAAACAAACTATCCATTCTAGCAAAACTTAGAAATAATGAGGATAGATTTGTAAGAGTTATTGTTAGAAATTTTAAAGATATTAACACCTTAGAAAAACTTAGAGATAAAGCAGAGGAACTCTTTTATTTGAATAAAGCCAGAGTGATGAATTCAAGAGAAGCAAGAAAATTTGCAAATTTATTCAGTAATCCTCCTATTTAATATAATTTTCATATCTTGCTCTAAAAGTATATTCTAAGGTTTTACTATTTTAGCAAGCAAAATAACACCAAGAGCAAAGGCTATAATTCCAAACATAGCAACAAAAGCACCTATCATTTTTCTTTCTCCAATTCGTTAAGTTTTTTATTGAAATCTATACCAAGATAAACTAATGCTAACAATAACACAATAATCCCTAAAGAAACCATAAGCGATAAAACAAAATCTAAAGTTTTATAGTGTGTTACTGCGAAACCAACAACACCAAATAAAGCAGTCAATAGAACAATAATCAACAATTTTAACAAATCTAATTTAGCTTTTATCCTATCAGCTCTACTCATATAAATATTTTAATATTTTTTTACTGATTTTTATATAAAATTCAAAGATAAAGATTAAAACATTTAAGCCCTAGTTTGATTGATAAGATTATTAAGTCTATCCATGACAGAAGTTACATAAGAATTAATGCTTTCACTACTTGCTTTCCAACCATTAGCCTTTGCTTGATTAAATTGTCTGTCAAACCAAGCACCACCATAGCCTATACTAGAATCTTGCCATTTAACCCCATTTTCATAAGCATAGATATCACCATCTAACCAACCTCCCAAAGCATCCGCTTTTAATAAACTTGTAAAATCAACCTTACCTGTCATAATATCATCGATATCAATATGAAAACCATTAAAACTTTCTTTAGCCATAGCTGTATTATAAGCCTCTACTCTTGGATTTAGTGTAGTCTTTGAACTTTCAACAGGTTGTCCCCCATTTGCTCTTAAAAAACTCATAAACAAAGCTTCTTTAGGATATTCCCCTTTTTCATTCTTTGAATATACAGACATATCAGGGTTAAACTCCCAATCATTACCACCATTAGTATAAGTTTCTTTTAAATCTTGTAAAGATAAACCAAAATTATTTCCTTCTATGCCACTTATAGAAAGTCCAGATTGTATATACAGACTTGAAGCTTCTTTCATTTGTTCAGAAGTTCTATAAATATTTGCAACAGAAGCCTCAGATAAATCTTTTAGATGAGTAATATTCATTCTATTATTTGGGTCATTAAAATCTATTGTTTTAATCCCACTCACACTATAGCCCTTAGGTAAGCTTTCCAAATCCGCTTCACTAAAACTTGTTTTATTACTAGGAAAACTTTTATCTAAGGCATTAGAAAAAAGATTGTAATATTGTTTTATAGTGTCTGCCATATCTATATTAGTGTAGTATTTATCTACTCCTAGATATTCTTTGATACCTGAAGTAATAGCAGAATTTTCTGCAGCCCTCTCTATCTCCTCTAAAGTTGATTTATGTATCTTAAAATCCTCTGGCAATCCTGCCGCTTTATTAAAATCACTTGTCATATAACCTTGACTATCCACTCCATAACCATAAGCCATAGAAACAGCTTGATTTGTTTCACTTTGTTTATTGATTTCACCTTGTTTATATTTTAAAGCATAAATAGAATTTTGTAAAGGATTATCTAAAGGATTTGAATTGAGTATTTCATTCTTTGCTAGAGTGAAAGTATTTTGAGTTTGAATTCCACTTAATTTTGTAACATTATCTTTTATCATAGCATGAACAAATTTAACTTGATTATTCTCTTTATTTTCTTTACTCTTAGAAAGTATAGAACTATAAGCGGATGATGAACTATCATTGATACCGAAAATACTCATATTTGTCTCCTTATTTTAGATTATTGCCTTCAATCTAAAACAAGCAAATTTTATTCCATATTTGGATAAAATTAGGTTTATTTTTTATATTTATATGATTTTATATTGAATAAGCTTAATGTATAGGGCTTATTTTAGAATTTTCTAAAATAAGCGAGGTTTTAAAGGCTTAATATCTTCTTTGAAATTCGTTTAAAACATCTAAAGCATATGAGCCATTCCAAGCCCAAATATCATTTAATCTGCCTGAACTTTTATCGTAGCTTTGCAAATAATATTCTTTTTGATTATTCACATAGCGGTATTTAGCAAGGATTACCTTATTTCCGCTTATATTCATAGCTTGTAAAAATTGTTCTGGAAGTTTATCAGTATCTCCAACTATATAAGCATAGCTTCTAAGCATACCAAAGCCACCATCATATCCACTAGCTCTAGTAAATGTAATATACCCACCCTTAACCTCTTTTTGCTCATCAAGGCTAAGAACTTTAACGCCTTTGCTATTATCACTGATTGCACCATTGCTAATTTTAGCTAATAAATCATCAGCTAAAGCAGAGCTTATAAACAAAGAACTTAAAACAGCAAGAGTAAAGAATTTCTTTAACATTTTTGTCCTCTTTATTTTTTGTTTGATTTTATTTTAGCACAATTTTTGTCTTAAAGTCAAATTTTTATCTAAAATTTTTAAATATTTATAAATTTGGAATATTGATTGCTTGAAAAAATCAAGCAATATTTTTGAAAGGATACTGGAATGAAAAAGATTTTTCTTATTCTAACAATTTTAGCAACTTGCCTTTTTTCAAGTGATGAGTTAAGCATTGACTCACTCTTTAAAAAACAAATAGGTTTAAGAAGTATTACGAATTTATCCTTGCTTAGCACAGGCAATGCAAATTCGTATTATATTTATCCAAATGTAATGGTAAATGGAGACTTAAATGTGTGGAATGATACTAAACAGGTATTTCTCACTCAAACTTTTATCTATACCCTAACTCCTAAGTTTGATATACTTGTTTCAGGTGGTGGAAGCTACGCAAGACAAGAATATAATAATATATTTACAGGAGCTTATACAAACAAGAATACTTTGAATTTTGATAGCTTATGGTTAGGTTTTATTTATACAGCAGACAGCATAGCGGATTTTGTGCCACAAATCACTTTTCAAACAGCCTTAGTTCAAAGGGAAAAGTCTATAATGCAAACCAAGAATTTTTATTTTAAATCCCAGAGCATACAAGCAAGTTTAAGAGGATACAGCGACCCTGTAGTCTATAGCATTTATACAGGATTTGGCTATAATGCAGAAAGAAAATTTAATATTGCTAGAATTCAATATGGACACAGCATTTATTTTGGTGGAGATTTATCCATTATTTTAAGTCCTAAAATCACTTTAGACTTAGGAGGAGAACAACGCTTTCAAACCGAAAGAAAGATTAATGGCATAAAAGATTCAGAACTACGTTCTATCCCAACTATCAGTCTGGGCTCAACCTATAGCATTAATGCCGATACAGCTCTTTCTGTCAATGCTAATATAGGCGGAAGTTCAGCTGCACCCGATGCAATCTTTGGTTTAACTCTATGGAAAAAATTCTAAGAATTTTATTTATATTTTTTGTTTTACCTTTACTCTTAAGGGCAGATTTTATCGTTAAGTCCTATCAAGAGCTTAAAAATCAAAGAGTCATAAGACAAACTTATGAGGAAAGTTGCGGAGCTTCAGCCTTAGCCACTCTCATTAATCTCATTGACGATAAACATTTTAGCGAATTAGACTTATTAAAAACAATGAGTCAAAAAGAGCTTTATACAGATATGGTAAGTTTTGCAGATTTAAATGAGGCTGTTAAACAATTAAACTATGAGAGCAAACCCTATCAAATCAATAAAAAACTCTTAGATGAACTCACAAATATACCCCTGCTTGTAAAAATTGAGGAAGACCCACGCTATCCTCATTTTGTAGTGATTATCAATCATAAGGGGGATTTCTTACAGGTGCTTGACCCAAGTCATGGAGAATATATAAGCTCTAAGGCAGAGTTTTATAGCGTATGGGACAGATACAATAAAGGCGGATATGCTTTAATCATAGCACCAAAGAAAGAATTAAAAGAATTCAAGCTTAATCTGCCAAAGTCTTTAAACTTTGAATTAAAACCTTTTAGTTTGTATTAATTAAATTGTCATTGTGTTTTAATGACAAAAAGTCGCTATTAGGGCAAGGGGCAAAAGCCCCTGCGGTCTTGTTAGAAATATATTTTCATTTTAAGCTTAAAAAGTTTAAAATTTAGATATAATCTTACAAAACGCTTACTATGTTTTTTCATAGTTCGCACCTAATAACAAATTTCCGCTAAGAGCTTAAAAAACTCAAGGCGGATTTTTTATTATAGCATATTTAGGGTTATTTGTCCCCTTAATACCCTTGAAACGCCTATACTATCGACTCTAGAAAGCCCATTATTTTTTTATTTTTTAAACAATTAGTAAGTTTTAAACTTAAAGTTACTTTTCTATGCAAATTTTCTGCAGAAAAAAGTTACCTTTAGGGGGGGTTTTCTGCAGAAAAAAGTTACCTTTCTGCAGAAAAAAGTTACCTTTAGCAAATTTTTTTGAAAAATTTTTATGGAAAAAAGGGACTTTAAAGCACTTTTTTTGAAAATGTCCAACCCTTATAAATTACTACTACACAGATGTTTCAAAGGTGCTATACCTCTCAAAATATGGAAAAAAGGGCAAAAAACCCACGTAAACAAGATATTAAACAAGGAATCTATTAAACAAGGCGAAAATCGATTTTTTTAAGCTATTTTTAAGAATTAGTTTTAATGTTATTTTAAGCTTATAACATAATTTAAGATTTGAAAAATATTTGGTAAAAATAATAAAATCTAACAAATTTTTATGTTAAAATTATACATAGGGCGAGACTACTTTAAGTAATACATTCACTTTGTTCATTCTTACTTAAAGTCTCGCAAGGGGAAACCCCCTTAACCCCCTTTGCATTCTTTCGAATGCAAAAATAAGAAATCTTGTCCCCTTAGCTTTCTTAAAAAATCCAGCAAGATTTCTATAAGGAAGGGGTGCTTGTCCGTTCGTTTGCTAACCGCAAACTTCACGCACCCCTTACCCCGATTTGCAAAACACAACGCTTAACAGCATGTTTTGCCAAACTGATAAAAGAGAAAGGGAGATATGAAATCGATAATTAAAAGCATAAGATTGAGTAAAGAGCAATGGGAAATCATAAGAAACGAAATGAAAGAAAGGGAGCTTAATTTTAGCGAATATGTTTTATTTTGTGCTTTAAAAGTTAAAAAGCAAAGAAAACAAAACGCACTTAATAGAGATTTTATTGCCGAACTTGCGAGAATAGGCAATAATTTTAATCAAATAGCTAAACATTTAAACACAAATAAAACAGGATTAGACAGAGTCGGCTTAGAAATGTTAAAACACATAGAACAACACTTAAACGAGTTAAGATTAAAACATGATTGTTAAATTTTTTAGTTCTAGGAATGGAGGGGGAACCGCAAGTATTGATTATTTGCTCAATAAAAAAAGAATACAGGATAAAACAGCCAAAATTTTACAGGGCGATGAGAAACTTACAAGAGAGCTTATTAAAAGCATGAGTCAAAAACATAAAGTTTGTGTGGGTTGTCTCTCTTTTGAGGAGAAAAATATCGATGAGGCTTTAAAAAAAGAATTGATGAATAGCTTTGAAAATATGCTTTTAACGCCAGAAATGCAAGGGCGTTACAATATTTTATGGGTAGAACATACAGACAAAAATAGGTTAGAATTAAATTTTGTGATACCCAAAATTGATTTAAAAAGCAAAAAAGCATTTAATCCATACTTTCATATGGCTGATTATAAAAGAAAAGATTTTTGGACTGATTTTATTAATTTGAGCTATGGTTTTACAAATCCAAAAGACCCAGCTAAAGAAAATACGCTTCAGGGCAGTAAAAAAGAATATGAACTTATTAAAGACTATGAGGCCTTAGACATATTTCTACACAATCAAGTTGCACAAGGCAATATCACTTCAAGGAATAATCTTATCTCTCTTTTGAAAACTTATAATGTTGAAGTAACGAGAGAGGGCAAAGATTATATAAGTGTAAAATTGCCAGAAAACAAAAAAGCAAAAAGGTTTAAAGGAGGAATTTACGATGAAGAATTTACAAGTCCTAGAGAACTTGAGGGAATACTCGAAAGAATTAAACAAAGAGAAAGAGCATTTAATGAAAGAGACAATAGAGCAGAGCTTGAACGAGTTAAGCAAGAACTTGATAAACTCATTCAATCAAAAACTAGATATTACTACGAAAGAAATTCAAAAAGAGCTTTACAAGACAAACAAAACACCCCTAGCGTTCAAGTGGAGCAATCTATTAATGAGTTTTCTAATGGGATTTATTATAACAATGATTTTAAGCACGATAATATGGTATCAGTGGATAAAACCTTATCAAATCAGCAGGGATTTGACGATAAAGAGCGAGGACAATATTTATCTGTGGATACCAAAGGAATTGATGAGACAAGAACAAAATCATTATTATTTCAAACTGAATTAGAAAGGATAGAATATGACAATATTAGAACAAGAATTAATAGCAGAAATAGAGAACTTACAGAAAGAATTAGAAAATGCATTGACACTAATAGAGAACACTCAACAGAAAAACAAAGAATTATTGCAAGAACTTCATACATTAACAACAGCTTATCAAAGCTTAGAGACTTCATACAGGAACAATTTAGAGATTATAGAGAAAGAGTTAAAAGAAAAATTAAACAGCTATTAGAAAAAGAAAACAAAAAAACAAGAAATAGAGGAGAGAGATTTTATAGGTAACTTTAATTTAAATATTAAAGTTACATTAATTATTCTTTGTTATAATGATTTTTGTCCCTAAATTAAAGCAAGGAAGTCCCCAATGCAAACTCCAGAAAAAAAAGTAATCAAACAAAGAACCAAGAAAGCTATAGTAACACAGGATAATCGCTTTATATATGCTAAATATAATATGAATGCTAACGAAATGAAGTTTTTCATGTGGATAATTGCACAGATTAATAGCCAAAAAGAAGGTTTGTTTAAAATGTGTGAAATACCATTAAGAGAGATTTTTCAAATATGGGAGTGGAGAGAGGATAGCAGATTAGATTATTTTTATTGTTCTCAAATTATCGATAATATGGCTAAGAAAGTCTATATAGAGGATTTTAAATTACTTGATGAGAAGACACACAAAGAAGTAAAAGTTCATCAAGCAATGCCACTTTTTAAATTTATACGCTATAAACAAGGAGAAAACTACATAACTTATCAACTCAATGATGTTCTTATGCAATATTTGCTTGACCTAAAAAAAGACTTTACCCAGCTTAAATTCGATGATATTCAAAGAATGAAATCCGCATACAGCATAAGAATTTATAATATGCTTGTATGTGAGCTTAAACAAAACAGACAAAGTCTAAGAATCAATCTTTCAGTCTTACAAAATATACTAGAAGTGCCAAGAACCTTACAGGAATATAAGCATTTTAATCAAAAGGTTTTAAAACAAACCGCAAAAGATATTAATGGCAAATCTAATATCATCTTACTTGAAATTAAAACCCATAAGACAGGCAGAAAGGTTACAGAATTAGAATTCATCTTTGATTATAAAAATAATGACAAACGCATAACAAGAGAAAAAGAAAAAGAACTAAGATATTATAATCAATTAATAAAAATCATCAGTTCTCACTATGTGGGCAAATCAATCTACCATGAAACTTTCGGTGAGGCTATAGTCAGTCATTATTATTTTGATGAGAATGAGGAAAAAAACAAACTATCCATTCTAGCAAAACTTAGAAATAATGAGGATAGATTTGTAAGAGTTATTGTTAGAAATTTTAAAGATATTAACACCTTAGAAAAACTTAGAGATAAAGCAGAGGAACTCTTTTATTTGAATAAAGCCAGAGTGATGAATTCAAGAGAAGCAAGAAAATTTGCAAATTTATTCAGTAATCCTCCTATTTAATATAATTTTCATATCTTGCTCTAAAAGTATATTCTAAGGTTTTACTATTTTAGCAAGCAAAATAACACCAAGAGCAAAGGCTATAATTCCAAACATAGCAACAAAAGCACCTATCATTTTTCTTTCTCCAATTCGTTAAGTTTTTTATTGAAATCTATACCAAGATAAACTAATGCTAACAATAACACAATAATCCCTAAAGAAACCATAAGCGATAAAACAAAATCTAAAGTTTTATAGTGTGTTACTGCGAAACCAACAACACCAAATAAAGCAGTCAATAGAACAATAATCAACAATTTTAACAAATCTAATTTAGCTTTTATCCT
>CANQXM010000014.1 GCA_947627835.1 uncultured Bacilli bacterium
CTTAAATTCAGTAGGAGATTATTCGCTTGTATTTGAAGCAACGGATCATTCTATGAATCAGGTTTCTATGCCTTTTACTTTATCGGTTTATGAACCCAAAAACAGTTCTACTCCGAGTTCTCCTTCTGCTACCAAAACTCTATTTGAAGATATTGTAACGTCTTATTCTTCTTTTGGGGAAGTGGGACTTGATTTATCTTCTTGGCAAGGAGATGTCGATTTTCATGCTTTAAAAGAGCAAGGCGTGCAATTTGTCATTTTACGCGTTGGAACTGCAAAGGGAACTTATGAAGAAAACGTGTTAGATAATCATTTTATTCAGTATATTACTGAAGCCCAAAAAGAAGGGATTCCAGTAGGTGTTTATTTTTACTCTTATGCAAATAGTGAAGAACGTGCTATTTCAGATGCTCGTTGGGTATTAGAACAAATTCAAGGATATCCCATTGATTTACCAATTGCTTTTGACTGGGAGAATTTCTCTTCGTTTCGCGATTATCAAATTAGCTTGCTAGATCTTGCTTATATGGCCGATGGTTTTCTTTCTACTATTTCGGAAGCTGGTTACCAAGGGATGCTTTATGGTAGCAAAAGTTATTTAGAACGTCTTTGGACGAATCATGATCATCTGGTTTGGCTTGCTCATTATCCAAATGATCCAACGATTAAAACCAGTTATGAGGGAGATTATGAATACTGGCAATTATGTAGTGATGGGGTTATTTCTGGAATTTCTGGTTATGTTGATATTGATGTGCGTTTTCGAAAATAGTTTTTTGCTATTTACTTTTCTTATCTTTCTTTGTTATAATGAAGATACCAAAGGATAGTTGATTTTCACATAAAACCGACTATGGTGATATACGGGAATCAGAACTCTATGTGGTGTAGAAGACTAATCCATTAAGTGAATTAGGATCCTGAAACATAGATGAGATGCCCACCTGCGAGTGAGCGGGATTTTATCACAAATTAGCTTCCTTTGGTTTTCTTTTGGAGTGATATTATGTACGAAAGGCTGCTTCGTTTAATTTCTGCTGAAGAATTTTCTAAATTAACTAAGGCCCATATTTTATTGATTGGAGTTGGGGGAGTTGGAGGTTATGTTTTAGAAAATTTAGTTCGTAGTGGTATTCAAAAAATGACCCTCATTGATTTTGATACCATTGAAGAAAGTAATTTAAATCGGCAGATTCTTGCGACTTCGGATAATCTTGGTAATTATAAAGTAGAAGAAGCAAAAAAACGAGTTTTATCGATTGCTAAGGATTGCCAAGTTGAAGTTTTAAAAATGAAACTGGATGCAGATTGTGTATCTCAATTTGATTTTTCTTCTTATGATTATGTGATTGATGCGTGCGATGATGTAGAAGTAAAAGTCGGTATTCTTTTAAAAACATGCGAACAACATGTTCCTGTCATTTCTTCTATGGGGACAGGAAATCGCTTTTCTCCATGGGATCTTACCATTACGACACTTGCTAAGACCCATGATGATGCACTTGCTAAACGGGTACGGTATCTCATTCGAAAAACCAATCCCAATTTATTAACGGTTCCTGTTTTGTGGAGTCGGGAGCACGCACAGAGGGTTTCTAAACTTGGCTCTTTTTGTGCCGTTCCCATGGCAGCTGGAGCGATGATTGCAGCTTATGTGGTTCAAGAGTTGTTAAAAAAAGACGATCTTTAATTTAAAAAGTCGTCCTTTTCTTTTTCTTCATTTACTAGGAGGATATTTGGATTTTCTTCTTCTTCGATAATGCGATAAATTTTTTCAATCAAGGTATTTTTCATCTTCCACTTCGTAATGATGGTTTGCATGTTTTTTAAGTTTTCTAATCCTTCAATGGTTGTATTTTTCTTATATTTTTTAATTTCATCTTTCTTTTTATTTGAACCTATCATGAATCCGAGGGTATAGTTTCTGGAGTTTTTGGAGTTTGTTGTCATCAGTAAATCGCCCAGACCGGCATAGGTATATAAGGTTTCTGGATCTGAAAAGTTGCGATTTAGTAGTTTCATGATTTCTTGGGTTACTTTGGTAATATAGCCATAATAAATTCCTTCTGGAACATTTAAACCATGGAGAATACCACTTCCTAGGGCATAGATGTTTTTTAATGTAGAAAGAAGTTCTAATCCGTTTAAATCTTCACTATATTCGTATTCAATCTTTTCTGGGAAAATTTTTGCAAGTTTTTTATAACCAATTTTATTCGATCCAGCACAAGTAAAGTAACATGGATAATCTAGGAGTAAATCAGCTGCAAACGTAGGACCTGCAAAAAAGGTATAGGAATTGCATTTTAAAATTCTTCTTGTATAACTTGAAAAATAGATGTTGTTCTTTTTAAATAACATGCCTTTGGTTCCTACGTAGATAGGAATGTTTTTCTTATAATAAGGCTTGATGTTTTTAATGGTCTCTTCAAAGAATTTACTGCTTACTAAAATGAAGACGGCACTAGCATCTTTTAGGGCATCTTCTATGGAAGAGGTAACACTTACGTTACTATCAAAGGTTATTTTTTTATCTAAAAAATCAAATTTATGTGTTTTTTTAAACTTCGTTTCAATGGCTTTTTGTTCCGTCCATAAAACAATTTCATTTTCTTTTTTTGTTTGTAAAATTTTGGCTAGGGAAGTGCTATAAAATCCGGTGCCAATCATAGCAATTTTCATTTATTTTTCTCCTTTCATTTCTTTGTGAATGCGATTTATGTTTGCTTCATAGCGATTATTTTTAGGATGGTAGTAGATGGTATTTTTTAAGTTTTCAGGCATGTAATCTTGTTTAATGTAATCGTTTGGATAATTATGGGGATAGAGATAGTCTTTACTGGTTGTTTTAATGTGATCGGGTACTGGACCGGTACTTCCTTTATGAATATCATTTAGTGCTTCATCAATAGCTAAGTAAGCACTATTACTTTTTGGAGAAAGCGCTAGTTCGGTTACTACGACACCGAGGGGAATTCTTGCTTCTGGAAGACCAACTAATTCACTTGCATGGATTGCTGCCATTACTTTGGGACCCATTCCCGGATTGGCAAGGCCGATGTCTTCGTAAGCAATGACACTCATTCTTCGGTAAATACTGTCTAGGTCACCGGCTTCAATCAGTCTGGCTAAATAGTGAAGAGAAGCATTGACATCACTTCCGCGAATGGATTTTTGAAAAGCGGAAAGCACATCATAGTGACCACTTTCATCTTTATCATGAAAAAAGATGGGCTTGGCATTTAAGTTTTTGACAATTTCACTGGTAATATGACCGTCTTTGGCTGAATAATATGCGACTTCAAAAAGATTGATGGCACTTCGAACATCTCCAGAGGCACTCCTAGCAATCATTTCTTTGGCATCTTCATCACAAGTACAATTTTCTAAGTATTTTTCAGCGCGATTTAAACCTTCTTTGATGTCTTCAATGGATAAATCTTTTAATTCAAAGATTTGAACCCGACTGCGAATAGCGGGATTAATTTTATGATAGGGATTTGATGAAGTTAATCCAATTAAAATAATTAAACCTGATTCTAAGTGGGGGAGAAGAATATCTTGTTTATCTTTATTCATTCGATGAATTTCATCGATGATGACAATCATTTCTCCATACATTTTGGCTTCTTCAATAACTGTGTCAAAGTCTTGTTTATTGTTGATGGTTGCATTTAAAAAACGATGGGGCATTTTTAGTTCTTCTGTAATGGCACTAGCAATGGAGGTTTTTCCGATGCCTGGACGTCCGTAAAGAATCATGGAAAAAATTTTTTTATTTAAAACGAGATTGGATAATACTTTTCCTTCACCAATTAAATGTTTTTGTCCGAGGACTTCCGCTAAACATTTTGGTCGTAGAATATTTGCTAATAATTCCATAAAACCACCTTATTTATTATATCACATCAATTTATTTGACGAAAGATGAAGCGTTCTTTATAATAATTATAGGGATGATTGTATGGATGAAGTCGATGTTTATCAAAATCAATTTTTAGATTATTTAAAGTATGAACGAAAGTTATCTGAGAATACGCTTTCTTCTTATCATTATAATTTAAAACAGTATCATCTCTTTTTAAAGAAGGATTCTTGTTTGGCAACACGGGAGGATATTACCAAGTTTTTAGATTTTATTTCTTCTTTGAAAGCGCGAAGTAAGGCCCATTATTTAACGGTTTTAAAGGCTTATTATCAATTTTTGGTCGATGAAGAAATTATCCAGGAAAACCCTTGTGCGCTTGTTTCTTCGTTAAAGATGCCTCAATCACTTCCTAAGTATTTAACGTATCAGGAGGTTGAAAAACTTTTGGATATTTCTTTGCGTACTCCTTATGATTATCGTAATAAAGCTATGTTAGAACTTTTATATGCTACGGGAATGCGAGTAAGTGAACTCATTCATTTAAAGCTATCGGATATTGATTTTCAAGAAGATTTCGTGCGGGTTGTTGGAAAAGGGGATAAGATGCGTATTATTCCAATTAATCAGGCATCGAGTGAAGCATTAAAAGTTTATATTCAAGTTTATCGTCCTTTGCTAGTAAAAAATAAACCTTCTGATTATTTATTTTTAAATAATCGTTTTTTGCCGATTAGTCGACAGGGATTTTTTAAAATTTTAAAAAATATTTGTAAAGAGAAGGGGATTACGAAGGAAGTATCTCCCCATGTTCTTCGGCATTCGTTTGCAACGCATCTGTTAAATCATGGAGCTGACTTGCGTGTTGTTCAAGAATTACTCGGACATAGTGATATTTCTACTACGCAGATTTATACGCATTTATCTAACGAAAAGATGAAAAAGGATTATACTTACCATCCACGCAATAAAAAAGAAAACTTTTGAATGGTTTTCTTTTTATCTAATAACAATAAATTAGCAAGATCTTTCGTTATTTTTTTTGTTTTGTTTTTGGTTGTTGTTTCTAGAACTATTGCTTCTAGAGTTATTATTTCTAGCGTTGTTATTTCTTTGATTTTGGTTATTGTTATTACGAGAATTTTGATTTTGTTTATTTTCTCTACTCATACTATTTACCTCCCACTATTATTATGTGGAGGTTTTTTGAATCAATGTATTTTTTTCTTGGTTTTGAGTGGTAATATTTGCCTTCGATTCATATGTTTTATTGGTGAGGGTTTGTGCGAGTATTTTATGCGTTTTTACTATCGTCGGTAGCTGGACTTTCTACGGTTCTTGGATCCTTGGTTATCTTTTTTCATTTTTCAGAAGAGCAGGTGAACCGGTTTATTGCCTTTTCCCTTTCGCTATCTTTATCTGTGATGATTGGGCTTTTCCATTTCTGAACTTATTTTAAAATCGACGTATTTGATTTTCATACAATATTCTTTTTGGTTGGGTCTTTTTCTTTGTGTATTGCTATTTGGAATTGGCATTTTCTTTGTTCTTTTTTTTGATTATTTTCTTTCCAAAAAGGGGAGGAGGCCTTTGTATCAATTGGGAATTTTATCAATGATTGCTCTCATGTTCCATAATTTACCAGAAGGAATTGCTACTTATTTGAGTGCTTATCAGGATATTCATTTAGGACTTAAATTAAGTGTTGCCATTATGCTTCATAATATTCCAGAGGGAATTAGTATTGCTGTTCCGATTTATTATGCTACTAAAAGTAGGAAAAATGCCATTTTTAAGACTTTTCTTTCTGGTTTGGTAGAACCCCTGGGAGCTTTTCTTGCTTATTTGTTCTTAGCTCCTTTTATCTCGGATGTTTTCATTAGTGGTGTTTTACTATTTGTAGCTGGTATGATGATTACGTTATCGATTCAAAAAATGTTTCCAGAAGCCATTTCTTATCAAGAGAATCGATTTGTTGTTTTGGGTCTTATCCTTGGAATTGTGCTTATTCTTATCAATCATTTTGTATTTTAAAGAAGAAGAGAGGACTTTTTTGTTTTCGTTATTTATTTTATATTTTTTCTTATCGGTTAACATAATATATATTATGGTAAATTGAGTATATTTGCTTTATTTTGGTTGATTTTATAAGATTATATTCTTTATTTATTCATTATGATCTTTTTTAATTATCTTTTTATTTTGTTAATTTTAAAGTTTTTTTATCAGAAAAAATTTTTTTATTTTTTAATACGTATATTTGTTTGTTTATTGAAAATATTTTATTAAATATTATTTATTATGATGATCTCTATTTCTAAAATGTATCTTCATTTGAATTTAGATGAATAGTTTATCCATCTTTTTCATTTTCGATGCAAATTAGAAAATATATTTTTAAGTAGGGGACTTGCCAAAATAAAATTCTAAACAATGAAAAAGAAAAGATTAAACTTTTCTTGATTGAATTTCAGCAATTTTTTCAAAAACTTCAGCAGCATTATTTTCATTAATTTCGGTATAATTTAATTCTTTTAATGCTTGAATTTTGATGGTATTTAATTGTTGCGTACGACTTAATTTTTCTTCATTTTTTTGTTCGATTTCTTGGACGAATCGGCGATGACTTTCAGCAAGTTTACTCCTACTCGCTCCCCCATTATTATATAACGTTAGGGCAGAATATAAGATTCCTTCAAAGATAAATTGTTTTTCTTCTTGAAATTTGTATTCTTCAGGATTTGTAAATCCAGTTGTTTTAGACATATATCCAAAAATGTATTTGATTTCTGGTACATTATCAAGTGATTGTAACATATGATATAAGTACAAAATGGCATAGTGATTTTCTTCTTTGTAATCATCTAATAATTTTTCTTTTAATAAGTATGTGATATCTGCTAAAAGGGTTTGATCTTCTTTTTCA
Organism: uncultured Bacilli bacterium; assembly: GCA_947627835.1. Taxonomy (GTDB): domain Bacteria; phylum Bacillota_I; class Bacilli_A; order RF39; family UBA660; genus MGBC162267. The sequence continues at coordinate 6,792 of CANQXM010000014.1, forward strand.
AGTCCTTTTAAATCAAAATAACTATCTAAATCTGAAGCACTTTTGACACCTTGATTGAGACGATTTTCGACACTCATTAAATAATCTGTAGATACTTTTACTTTGCTTAATGTTTCATCGCTACCATCATCAATATCTAATAATTTAAATAATAATAATTTCTTTTCTTTGGGCCATTTATTTAAATCATCTAATTCTAAATAATTGTAGACCATTTGTCTAGAAACACCCAAATATTTGGCTAAACGTACTTTTGAAATTCCTAATTCTTGTAATAATTCGTTTAAACGTTTCATAATCTCCCTACCCTTTACTATTTACATTTTTATTATATCATTTACAACTTTTCTGTCAAGTAAAAAGAAATTTTATTGAATTTTGGAATTTTTTGGAAAAAAAGATCTCATTTTACATGAGATACCATAGTTTTTGGTGATTTTTTCTTACTTCTTTAATGACTCCACTGCCGATGCATTCTTCTCCTAGATATAGGACACAAAATTGACCCGGAGTTACTGAAGAAGCCATTCCTTTATACGTGACTCTTGCTTCCTTATTTTCAAGGTATTCTACTTCTACGGGAATATCTTCGCCCCGATAGCGGAATTTGGCCGTACAAAAGCTAGGATGTGTTGCACTAATGAAATTCATGTTTTCCAAAAGACATTCATCACTCATTAGATATTCATTGGAAGTGCCAAATGCGACGTATAGGATGTTTTTTGAAACGTCTTTTCCGCAGACGTAATGACGATCTTTAAAACCTGCAATTCCTACGTTTTTTCTTTGACCGATGGTGTAATTCATGAGTCCGTTATGGGTTCCAATGACTTCTTTGGTTTCTACATTTACAATGTCACCTGGATTTGGTTTTAAATAATTTTGAATAAATTCTTGATAGTGTCTTTCTCCAATAAAACAAATCCCCGTAGAATCTTTTTTATGTGCTACATTTAAATTTAATTGATCGGCAATTTCTCTTACTTCCTGTTTTTGTAAATCCCCTACTGGAAATAATACATCTTTTAATTGATCGGGGGTTAATTGTGCTAGAAAATAAGTTTGATCTTTATTATTGTCTACGCCCCTTAAAAGACGATTTCCGTTGATTCGGGCATAGTGTCCGGTTGCAATTTTATCGGCATTGTATTTTTTAGCTTCTTTTTTAAATAAGTCAAATTTGATGTATTTGTTACATAATAAGTCGGGATTTGGTGTTCTTCCCTTTTTTAATTCCTCTAAAAAATAAGTAAAAACATAATCCCAGTATTCTTTAATAAAGTCGACGCGATGAAGTGGGATATCTAGCATTTTACATAGTTCTTTGGCATCATTATAGTCTTGTTCTTGCGGGCAGATGTCATTGTTTAGTGTAGGATTTCCATTGATGTCATTGTTTAGTGTGGCATCCCAATTTCGCATGAATAATCCTTCTACTTCATACCCTTCTTTTTTTAATAAGTAAGCAGCTACTGCACTATCTACGCCACCAGAAATTCCGACGATTACTTTTTCCACCTCAGTCACCTTCATGGGTATTATAGCAAAAAAACTCGAATTATGCTAGTTTGGGAGCAAAGGGGCTTGTTTCATAAGTGGAAAAATGATGAATGAGAAGAAAAGATCATACAAACACAAAAGAAAAATCAGTAATAAAGCACCGATTGCGGCTTTTATGATGACTTCTTTAGGATTTATTTTTTTTATGAGAAAAAACAGAATGGCTTTTTGGATGGTCATTAATTTTTTTAAGAATAGTAGATAAAACAGGTAAAATGGGATTTTACTAAAAAGAAAGAAAAGGATTATATAAAGAAGTCCGTGAAGCTGATAATAGCTAATAAACAGGCTTATGGTTACTCCTAGAGATAAACCTTCAATAAAAAGATATACAACTGCTAAGGGAACCCCAATGAAGAAAAAAGATAGTACAAATAAGGAAGAAGTTGTACTAAAATGAGAAATTAAGAAGGAAACGATGGTATTTTCTTCTTGGATGGTTTTTAAATGGTTTTGGGAAATGGGATGCAAATTTCCATAGTATATACCTACAGCCATACCAAATAAAAGAATAATGGCACAAAAAAGAAGCAAGTTTTTCTTTGCTCTTTGGTATTTTAAACTTTTTGGCATCTTTATCACCCATCAAATTATATTTACAATTTATATAAATTATGATAAATTAATTTGGAAATAATCCTTATAATCGAGGTGATTTAGATTGAATAAACGGACTAGAAAAATTGCAGCTTGGGTTATGGTTCTTGTTATGGTTTTAAGTGTGATTGCCACTATCGTTGGATACGCACTTGCTGCTTAAAAGGGGTTGCCCTTTTTTATTTTTCAGAAAAATATGTAACTAAACTATCAATTTTTTTGATGTTTTTTAATGTATTATCAAACGTAATGAAACAGGTATCATTCTTTTCTTTTTTGGCCTCTTTTATTTCATATTGATATGTAAGTTGCATGGTAATGAGAATTTCGCCATTTTCCACTTGCATTCCTAAAATATTTGCATTTGCAATTTGATAATTGGTAATTTTTTCAACGTCTTTTTGTTGTAGTTTTTGATACGTTTCTTTTAAATCGTTTTCTATGTTGGGAATTTCTTCAAATGATTTTTTTTCTTCGATGCTTTGATATAGTAGTTCAATGGTATGAATGCTTTTTTGAATTAATAATTGGTTCATGTTTTCTTCTAGGTCATTTTTCTCTAAATTATAGGTGTATGCGTTTGCTTCAATGTGAATTTCTCTATGAAGTGTCATGGTATTCCAAGTAAGATCTAGTTCGTGAGTTCCTTCTAAAATACTTGGGATTTTATAACCATCAAAATGCTCTTTTTGGTTTTCATCGGTTTTGTATGAATCAAGGGAGATTCCATCTAGGTAAGCTTCTGAATTTTCAGGAAGATACAAGTACCAATCCTCTTTGGTTTTCCATTCATCTTTTATTTGATAGGTTTTAATTAGATTAAAAAGTTTTTTTCCTTGCAAGTGAAGTCTTTTTGTAATCGTTCCTTTTTTCTTTGTTAAAATGGTTATTTTACAGGTTGGTTCTTCATTCATTTCACAAGAATCGACTTGAAAATCTTTGATCTGGTAGTCTTCATCGTTTTCAATGAGACTTTCTAAGGTTTTTTCGTTTACAAAGGTTGTTTGATTGGTATTTTTTAAAAGGGCTTTATAGTTCTTTTTTTGAATGTTTTTCATGTAAACATATGAAACATAATTCGGAGATGTTAGGGTTTTTACTACTTGGACGGTAATTGTTAGAATGCAAGCAATTCCTACTAAAAGCAAGCCAATTTTCATCTCTTTTGAATTTAGAAAAGTTTCTTTTTTTACTTTCTTGCCACAGTATTTACAGTAGCGATCTTCTTCTTTGATTTTTTTGCCACAATAGATGCAGTACATACGCTCACCTCATTTTAATGATACTTCGAAATCTTTCTGAATTCAATGGTAAGATGGCAAGAAAAAAAGAAGTTTACTCTTCTCCTTCTTCTAACATGGTGGTAATAAAAATTCCATAACCAGTTTTTACATTGTCAACGATTGCATGGGTTACTGCACCAATCACTTTGCCATCTTGAATGATGGGACTTCCACTCATTCCTTGAATTACTCCACCGGTTTCTTTTAATAGGGTTTCATCGGTAATTTCAAAAGCAATATTTTTAATATCACTATTTGGGTTAATTTTTGTGATCGTAATTTCATATTCTTGACGCTCATTGTTTTTTAAAACCGTATAGATGGAAGCTTTTCCGAGTTTAATTTCTTCTTTTTTTCCGACGGGTAAGGTTTTTAATGCGTGAATTTCTTCTGTGTAGTTACCAAAGACGCCATATAAGGTGTTTTTCGTAATATTTCCATAGATATTTTCTTTTTGAATGGTTGCATTTTTCTCCCCTACTTTCCCATCTTCACTCTTTTCTATTTTGGTTACTTTACTTTCATAGATGTTTCCTTGTTTTACTTCTACTCTCGTTTTGGAATTGCTTTCAATAATTTCATGGCCGAGGGTTCCAAAAATCTTGGTTTCTGGATCAATGTAGGTCAATGTACCAATTCCACTGATTCCATCTTTTACATATAAGCCGGTTTTGTAAATGTCATCTACTTTGATTAAATCTAGGGTTGTTTCAAAGGTTTCGTTTGCTCTTTTGATTGTTAATGTAATTTGATCTTCTTTTAATTCTTTATCAATGGCACTTGTTAATTCTTCAATATTGGAAACCGGGGTTTGTTCTACTTTTACAATTTCATCGCCAATATTTAATTTGGTTGAAGCATGAACGGAAGAGCCATTTACTTTATAAAAACCAATAATTAAAACCCCAGTATCAATATGAATACCAATATTTTCTCCTCCTACTATGATGTTTTCTGAATAGGCATAGACGTTAAAAGGCATGAGTATGCAAGCACTCATTAGGATGGCAGAAATGATTTTCTTTTTCATTTTTCTTCACCTCACATTTGTAGTATGTTCGTTTTTAGAAACAAAAAAATAACAATAACTGGATTTAACCAATTACTGTTATTTTTTCTTTGAGCCATGTTTCAATTTGACTTATTTCGATGATTTCTGATTCATCATAGTACTGAACTTCAATTTTGCCTTCTTCTAAGTGTTTGCCAAAAATTAAGCGAATGGGAATGCCAATTAATTCCATATCTTTTACTTTGACACCAAATCGTTCTTCGCGGTTGTCATAAAGGACTTCATATCCTTTTTCTTCCAAGGTTTTTAAATAAGTTTCACATGTTTCGGTTTGTTTTTGATCATTCATACTAATGGGAATTAAAGCAATGTGATAAGGAGCAATTTCCATTGGCCAGTTAATTTTGGTTTCGGCATAGTTTTGCTCCGCGATGGCGGCCATAATTCTTCCAGGACCAATTCCATAACATCCCATGGTAACGGGTTTGCGAATGTTTTTTTCATCTAAATATTCTAATTTTAAACTGGTTGCATACTTGGTTCCTAATTTAAATAGATTGCCAATTTCAATGCCTTTTTTATAGTAAAGATGACCTTTTTTACAAATTGGGCAGATATCTTTTTCTTTAATGGTTTTAATATCTGCAATTTTGGTTACTTTAATCCTTTTTGGATCCACATTCATGAGGTGATAGTCTACTTCGTTTGCTCCTACGGTGATGTTTTTCATTTCTGCAATCTCATCGTCCATGATGATGTCAAAGGGAAGATTGATTGGTCCAATAAAGCCATTTGGAATGGAAAATTCTTTTTCGCGTTCTTCTTCAGTTACTAAACTTACTTCACTTACATTAAGTACTTTGGCAAGTTTTAGTTCATTTACTTCTCTTTCGCCACTAATTAAGCAAGCAACGATTTTTTTATCTGCCCGATATAACATGGTTTTTCCAATTTTTGCTTTTGGAATTTTTAGAAACTTACTTACTTCTTCAATGGTCTTTTGATTTGGTGTATGTACTTTTTCTTCTTTTTTTGTTTCTTCTTCCGATGTCGTAATCGTACAGGTACTAATTTCTAAGTTTGCTGCATAGTCACAAGCATCACAAAGAACGAGCGTGTCTTCGCCGATATCGGTAATCGCTTGATATTCTTCTGATAGACTTCCTCCCATAGCACCTGTATCTGCTTTGACAATTTTATAATCAATATGCATCCGATCAAAGATTTTATTGTAGGCTTCTTTCATTTTTTGGTAAGAAATTTCACAGTTTTCTTCATCTTTATCGAAGCTATAGGCATCTTTAATCCGTATCTTGGACGGGCTTCATCGCGGAATTTATTTGCCATTTGATAAAGCGTAAATGGCATGTCTTTATAGGAATGAATGACTTTTTTAGCAACAAATGTAAAGAGTTCTTCATGAGTTGGTCCGAGTGCATATTCGCGGTCATAACGATCTTTTAAGGAAAACATACTGGGTCCAAACTTTTCTTTTCTACCACTTTCTTCATAATAAGTCATCGGAATTAAAGAAGGCATGATGAGTTCTTGCGCGTTTGCGTTATTCATTTCTTCGCGGATAATGTTTTCAATTTTTCGATATACCCGAAGACCCATTGGCAAATAAGAATAAATTCCACTGCCAATTTTCGCAATCATGCCACTTCGTACAAGCATATTACTACTATTTGAATCTTCATCTTTGACATTCTCTCTTAATGTAAAGAGAAATTGGTCGGTTGCTTTTGCCATATTCTCACCTATTCTTTCGTTTCTTCTGTCAATTCAAAATCTTTTAATTCTCCATTTTCTTCAAGTATTTTATTTACTTGTTCGTTGGCAGTATTTAATTTTTCACTACAAAATTTTACTAATTGCATGGCTTCTGTGTATTTTGTAATGGCATTATCTAGGGGAATGTTACCACTTTCTAATTCTTTTACGATGGTTTCTAATTCATTTAATGCACTTTCAAATGTTTTTTCCATTTATTTTACCTCCTCTACAGAAGCTAGAATGCTTCCTTCTTTTAATCGAATGGAAATTTTATCTTTTGGTTTTAATTCTTTACTTTGTTTAATGACCTTTTCTTTTTTGGTTACGATGGAATACCCTTTTTCTAGGATATTTAATGGATTTACTAGTTTCAGAGTATTGATCGTCATTTTTAGATGTTCGGTATTTTTTTCTAAGGTGTATTTAATCAAACGATTTAAATCTTTTTCTAGAAGTTTTTGTTTTTCTTCATAGTGTTTGTATAAATCATGTGGATTTTTCAAAATATAAGCATTTTTGATTCCTTGAAAAAGCATGTTTTTTTGATTTAAATATTCTTGTATTTTCTGATTGATTTTTTCATTTAAGTAATCTAATTTTTGCATTTTTACTTCGTACAACATCGCTGGATTTTTAAGAATGTAGGTATTTTTTATTTGTTCGAAACGATTTTGACAAGCGATGATTTTTGTACTGATAATATGATTTACTTGCATATTCCACTTGGCAATCGTTTTTTTCACTTCATCCATGGTTGGGGTTGCGAGTTCGGCAGCTCCAGTTGGAGTCGGTGCACGAAGATCGGCGACAAAGTCAGCAATTGTATAATCAATTTCATGGCCGACGGCACTGATAACGGGAATTTTACATTCGTAAATTGCTCTAGCTACGATTTCTTCATTAAAGGCCCATAAGTCTTCAATGGATCCACCCCCACGTCCAACAATTAAGACATCAATGTCTTCTTTTTCGGCATTTTTGATTTGTCTTACGATATCTGGAGCCGCACTTTTTCCTTGAACTAAGGCTGGAAAAAGAATGGTTTCACAGATTGGGTATCTTCTTTTTATTGTACTTAAGATATCTTTAATGGCTGCTCCTTTGGGTGCGGTGACAATGCCAATTCTCGTTGGATATTTGGGAATTCTTTTTTTCTTTTCTTCACGAAATAAACCTTCACTTGCCAATTTTTTCTTCAGTTCTTCATAAAGGATGTATAGATTTCCAAGTCCATCTTCTTCCATTTTGTCTACGTAGATTTGATAGGTCCCTTGTGATGGATAGCAGGAAACACGCCCTTCGATTAATACTTTTTTTCCGTCTTCAGGAGTAAATTTTAAATCAATGGTTTTGCCACGGAACATGATGGCACTAATGCGTGATTCTTCATCTTTTAATGTAAAGTAAAGGTGGCCGCTCATGTGATTTTTAAAATTGGAAATTTCGCCTTTTACATATACTTTCCGTAAGAATGTATTATCATCCATCCAAAGTTTAATGTAATTATTTAGAGCGCTAACTTGTATATAATTTCTTTCCATATTTATTCCTTTATTATTTTATCGAGTACGGCATTGATGATTTTTCTTACCGAATCATCACTATAATTTTTGGCAAGTTCGATGGCTTCGTTAATGACGACAATCGGCGGAGTATCGGTATACTTTAGTTCAAAAATGGCTATTCGTAAAATGGCTGCCCCGGTTTTATCTAATCGATCAATGGTCCAATCTTTCACGTAACTATTCGCAATTTCATCAATTTCTTCTTGATGCGTGGTTACCCCATAAACGATATCTTTTACAAATTCGTTTTCGATTTCTATGTTATCTTTGATAATTTCATCAATCTTGTAGGGAGTTTTTAAATTTTTTCGCAGATCAATTTGATACAGAATAATCATACATTTTTTTCTTAATTCACTTCTTGATAAAAGCATAATCTGTCACCTATTCAAATTATAACAAAAAGACCATTTTAGAACAAGATGCATGGTCTTCTTTTTTTATTTTTTCATGGATTCTTTTAACTCGTATAAAGCATTGATGGCTTCTAATGGAGTCATGCGTAAAGGATCTAATTCTTTTAGTTTTTCTTTAATTGGGTCTTTGGTTTGTTCTTCTTCAAAAAGCATGGTTAGTTGAATGCTATCATCTTGTTTGTTCTCTTTCTTTTTCTTGGAATCTTGTTCATAGACATTTAGTATTTCTTGTGCTCGATTTAAGATTTCATTTGGAATACCCGCTAGTTTGGCAACATGAATTCCATAACTTTTATCGATGGCTCCACTTTTTACTTTATGAAGGAAGGTTACGGTTCCATTTTCTTCTTTGGCACTTACATGAACGTTTTTGATGGTTGGAATTTTTCTTTCCATATCCACAAGTTCATGGTAATGAGTGGAAAATAGGGTTTTACATTTAATTTTTTTGCTGATGTATTCTAAGATGGCACTGGCAAGGCTCATTCCATCATAGGTAGCCGTTCCTCTTCCGAGTTCATCAAAGAGAATTAAACTGTTTTCGGTTGCTCCGACGATGGCGTTTTTCGCTTCTTTCATTTCAATCATAAAAGTGGATTCGCCGCTTACTAGGTCATCACTTGCTCCAATACGCGTAAAGATTTTATCAATGATTGGTAAGTTTGCACTTTCAGCTGGAACAAAGGAACCCATTTGCGCGAGAATAATCATGATAGCTAGCTGACGCATATAGGTACTTTTTCCACTCATATTCGGCCCTGTAATTAAAAGTGTATTAATACTTGAATCCATAATACAATCATTGCTTACGTATTCCATATTTCCCACTTTTTCAATGACTGGATGACGGCCGTTTTTAATTTCTATCATATGTTCCTCATTTAAGGTTGGTCTTACAAAATGATATTCATCGGCACAAACCGAAAGGGATGCGAGGGCATCTAATTCACTTAAAATCTCTGCGGTTTCTTTTAGTTTCAATAAATCTTTTTTAATGCGATTTTTAATTTCAATAAATAAGTTATATTCTAAGTCGATGATTTTTTCTTCGGCGTTTAAAATCATGGCTTCTTTTTCTTTTAATTCTGGGCTGATGTAACGTTCACAATTTGTTAGTGTTTGTCTTCTTTCCCAATGAAGATCTTCTTTTACTTCTTTAATTTGGCCTTTCGTAATTTCGATGTAGTAACCAAAGACTTTGTTATAACCAACTTTTAAATTTTTAATGCCCGTACTTTCTTTTAATTTGTTTTCAAAGTCAGCAATGAAGGTTTTTCCCCCTTTTCGAATGCTTTTTAATTCATCTAATTCTTGATTGTATCCTTCTTTAATTAAGTATCCTTCTTTTACGGTAACGGGAGGATTTTCATAGATGGATTTTTCTAGTAATTGATAGATTTCTTCATGGGTGTTTAGGGAATAATCAAATTGTAATTCTTTAATCATTTCGCTAATTTCTGGCAATACTTTTAAGCTTGCTTTTAATTGCAATAAATCTCGTGCATTTAAATTTCCACAAGCAAGTTTTCCGGCAATTCGTTCAATATCATAGATTTCATAAAGAGCATTGCGTAGTTTATCTTTGATGATGAATTCATTATTTAATTTGTCAATTTTATCATATCTTTCGGTGATTAAGCCTTTGTTTTTAAGGGGATTCATGAGCCAGGTTTTTAGTTTTCTACTGCCCATGCTGGTTTTACATTTGTCAATTAACCAAATGAGGGAATAGGTTCTTTCTTTTAAACGAAGCGTTTCGACAAGTTCTAAGTTTCTGGTTGTATGAATATCCATTTCTAGGTAGTCATCGGCATAGAGAATATTTACCGGAGACATATGCGATAAGTCTTTGAGTTCTTTTACCACTAAGTAATATAATAAATGTTTAATACATTCTTTATAGCGTTCATCTTCAATGTTCTCATATAAATTTTGATACTCATTTTCTAAACTATTTTCTTCAATCGAAACTTCAATGCCATAAGATCCTTTTAACAAACCAATTAATTCGACATCGGTATTTTCTTTTAATACAACTTCTAAAATTTTTCGATTTAAGATTTCACTTATTAATTTTTCTTTGGAATGGGGAAGCCCTAATACATTTATGGAACCGGTTGAGATATCGGCGTAACACAAAACATACAAGTAGTTAAAATCCATAATGCTTGCAATGTAGTGATTATCATGTTCGTTTAGAAGGGTTGGATCGACGATGGTTCCTTTACTAATTACTTGAACGACTCCTCTTTTTACCATACCCTTGGTGTTTTTGGGATCTTCTAATTGCTCGCAGATGGCTACTTTATATCCTTTACTTACTAATTTTTCAATATAGGGAGTTACAGCATGAAAAGGAACTCCACACATGGGAACTCGTTCTTTTAAGCCCGCATTTTTACCTGTTAGCGTAAGTTCTAGTTCTCTACTTGCAGTTTCTCCATCTTCAAAAAAAAGTTCGTAAAAATCTCCTAAGCGAAAGAATAAGAGTTCTTGGGGATACTCGTCTTTAATATCCATGTATTGTTGCATCATAGGACTTAGTTCTTCTCTTTTTACATCTTCTCTTCGCATTTTACCACCTACTACGATTTTTCGTGCAAAATTATTATATCATAACTTATTTATGAATTTTCAAATTTTTACCATTAAAAAAGACTTTTTTGCAAAGCCTTTATTTTAGTTTCTTTTTCATTTTTTGCATAGACATTTCGGCATTATCCATTGCGGTATTTAGAAGCCTATCTGCATTTTTCTTGGTGTTTGTGTTTGTAAGAGCATACGTGGCAATGGCTGCTCCACCCATCATTGATAATGCGCTAAAAAAAAGCA
>CANQXM010000015.1 GCA_947627835.1 uncultured Bacilli bacterium
CCACTTGATCAGACAGAGCCAGGTTGGTATATTGCAAATGAAAGTACGGTTGCTTATTATTTAGATCCAAGGAATTTCTTAGTTGATAATCGTATTTTGATGTTTGAGGATCTGTCTTATAAGAGTGAATACAATGCTTCAGTAGTGGCTTCAGTTCTTAAGGGAACTTTTATGGAAGGAAATTCTGCTTTGGATAATCAAAGTTATGCAGATATTTTTGTAGAAGCTGGAAAGAATGCCAATGTAAGTCCTGTGTATCTTGCAAGTCTTGCTCGTCAGGAAGCTGGTACAAAAGTAACGAATACGACGAGTGGAGCCAAATTTACTTACCAGGGACAAACTTATGAAGGATTTTATAATTTCTTTAATATTGGGGCTTATAGTTCTGAAGAGAATCCCGCTTTGGCAGGACTTGTTTATGCAAGTTTTGGTGCTAAGAAAAATCAAGATGGTGTTTTCGTTGGGAATGTTACGGAGAGTATTCCTGAGGAAAAGCCTAGTACACCAACCGTAGAGCACACAGATAATAAGCCTCAAGAGAGTTTTAATGTCGCTGAGGTTGTCAGTAAACTTGGTGTTAAGCAAAAAGATAATTTTGCAATTGGTGTAAACCTTAGTACTACGGTAGGAACACTAAAGAATAAGGTTGATAAGGGATTGGTTACTTTTAAAAATGCGAGTGGTAAAGAGATGGCCGATAACGAGATTTTAAGTACTGGTTGTCAAATCGTTTACAAAGATGGTACAACACAATCCGTTGTTATTTACGGAGATATTACAGGGGATGGCAAAATTAATTCAGCTGATTTGCTTCGAATGAGACAGTATTTACTCGGACAAGTTAGTTTAAATGGGGCTTATTTAGAGAGTGCCAAAGCCAATCATGGAAGTAATGTAAATTCAGCCGATTTATTAAAGTTACGTCAACATTTGCTTGGAACTTCTTATATTAGTCAAGCATAGAAAGGGGTTTCTATGAAACGTTTTAAAAAGTTTTTTGGATGTGGAATTATTAGTTTTTTTGCTTTTATTCCTTTTGTTCTTGCTGCACCTACTATTGCTACTTCGGTTAGTTCTTCTTCGATTGAAGTAGGAAGAAGTGTTACGTTTTATGTTACTCTTCGAAATGTAGCTTCTTGGAATGTTCATATTTCTGGAATTGGTTCTACTTCTGGTTGTTCTTCTCAGTCTGCTGATGCAACGAATGATGGAAATAATACAACCAAAACGTTTAGTGTTACTTGTAAAGGAACCGGCATAGGCATTATTAATTTTTCGGTTTCTGGAGATGCTACCAGTAGTGATGGTGGAAATATAGGTCTTTCCGGAGATAAACGGGTGAATGTTACGGCAGCAAGACCAAAATCTACGAATAATTATTTAAGTAGTTTGCAAGTTGGCGAGTATACGCTTACGCCAGAGTTTGATAAAGATACGCTTGAGTATAGTTTGACTGTACCTTCTACTACGAATACGGTGACGATTGAAGCAAAAGCAGCAGATGGGTATGCGAGTGTTTCTGGGACAGGGGAGCATGAAGTAATTGAGGGAGCCAATGCTTTTCCGATTACGGTGCAAGCTGAAAACGGGGATGAACGCGTTTATACGGTTACAGTACAAGTCGAAGATCAAAATCCAATTCGTGTTTCTTTAGATGGCAAAGATTATACGGTTATTAAAAATGCCAAGTATATTATTAAACCTGAGTTATATGAAGAGAGTACGATTCAAATCCAAGGATTTGAGATTCCTTGTTATATCAGTGATGTTACTGGGTATACTCTGGTTTCATTAAAGACGAGTGATGGAATTTCGGTGTTTGCCATTTATGATAAAGAAGAAGACCGTTATCAACTTTATGAAGAACAGAAATCCCAAAGTTTAGTCTTGTATGTGATGAAGGCCCCTGATACGTTTGAAGGATTTCATGAAACGACGATTATCATAAATCAGGTATCTTATCCAGCATTTAAGATTCATGATGATAGTGATTTTGCTCTTGTTTATGCGATGAATATTGAAACGGGCGAAAAGAATTATTATTTATATAATCAAAAAGAGAATACTTATCAACTTTATTTTGATGAAATGGTAGATTTACTTCAAAGTGAGAATGATACGTACAAAAATGTTATTTTGGGATTTGCAGCATTTAGTGTATGTTTGGTAATTCTTTGTGCTTTTGCTTTTTTAAGAAAACCAAAACGGAGTGGAAAAGCTAGTAAAAAAGTTACTCATGAAAAAGAAGAGGAAGCTCCGGTTCAAGAAAAGAAAGAAAAGAAAAGTAAAAAGTCTTCTAAGAAAGAAGAAGTAAAAGAAGATGAAGAAAAGAAGGAACCTTCCAAAGAAGAGGAGTCTCTTCAAGATGATACAGGGGTTGTGGATGTCAAAGATGCCCTTGCAAAGATGAATAATGTTGAAGATATGATTTTGGAATATGAAAAAACCATGGCTTTATCGAAAGATGAAATGAAGAAAATTGAAAATATTAAAAAGAATACCAAAGAAAAGAAAAAAGATACTCCTAATGTCAAAGAGGAAAAAGAATCTAAGAAATCTACGGAAGAGATGGAAGAAACCATGTATGATTTATTTTCTGAAGATCGAAAGAAAAAACGCAAGAAGTAGTTTTTTCTTTTTTTGTATATTATAATAAGGTTAGGGTGGATTTATGAAAAAAGATTTGTATATTGTGTTTGAGAAGATTCATTCTTTAAAATTAGGGGGACTGATTGCAACGTATGTCTCTTTAGTTCCGATTTGGCAAAAATATTACAATGTGAAGATTATTAGTTTGTTTCGTTCTTTGAATTCGGATCATTTATTTGATGATTGTGAAATTATTACTTTATCTAACAAACAAATTGATTTTAATTTTCCCCATCTGTTTCAAGAGTTAAAGCATTTTCATATTTTACGTTTTTTTAAGTTGTTTTTTGATTTATGCTATTATTTTCTATCTATTCCTTTTCTGCGACATAAGATGAAAAAAGTTATTTCAAAGCAAGATCTTGTATTGGTTACTTGTCCGGTTGCTGCAGCATTTCTTCCCAAGAATTATCCTTTTTTGTTAGAGATTCACATTTATTATGAGTATTTTTTTGGAAAGAATTTACTTGGGAATTTGCAAGCAAAGATGATGCAAAAACCAGCGTTAACCTTGTTTCGAACCAAAATGGATAGTGAAAAAGCCAAGGATCAGATGAATGCTGGGTATGTATATAATTTTTTTGATAATACCGGAATTCTTCCTAGTAAGAAGCTTGTAAAGAATCGTATCTGTTATGTGGGAAGGTTGAGCGAACAAAAAAATCCTCTTCGGTTACTTCGACTTGCTCGTTTGTTAAAAGAAAAATATCCTGATTTTGTTTTGGATATTTATGGTACGGGTGAGTATTATGATGAAATGAAAGAAAAAATCCAAGATTATGGATTAGCGAAGCATGTGTTTTTAAAGGGATTTACTAAAGATAAAACGATTTATAAAAATTATTCTCTTTTATGGATGACTTCTCTTTTTGAGGGGCTCAGTTTGGTTATGATTGAAGCCAAAGCAAATGGAATTCCTATTTTTACAACTCCTTGTGGAGATGGTGTTTATGAAGTCGTCCATGATGGGGTGGATGGATTTATTTTTGATAATGATGAAGCATATGTTCAAAAAACCATTGAAGTTTTAACAAATGAAGCATTACAAAAGCAGTTATCCAAAAATTCTTATCAAGATTTTAAACGTTTTTCAAAAGAGCAAGCTGAAAAAAATTGGCTTCAGATTTTTGATAAGTTTACTACTGATTTTTTAGATTAAAGCGTTTTGGGTAACTCTTTTTCTTTGTTTAAAAGAAGCATAATTACATAAATACTCACCGCTGGAGCCGTAAAAACATGACCGGAGAAACCTGCAATAAATAGAGCAATCCAGATTCCATAGGTAGTTACGTTTCTTTTTTTCTTTTCTTTTTTATTGATAAAGGGAAGAATGGTAAGAATGCTTCCAATTATGCCACACCGATAGAAGATATCAAAGTAGTCCATTTCAATGGTTTTCTGGTTTTCATTTTCTTCTTTATAGTTTTCGATGTAACCGATTCCCAAAAGTTTTTCATCTAATGGGGCATTTACGTAGTTTTGATGGGTGTTTTTTAAGAATGTCAATCGTTCACTAAAAATAAAATGGTTGATAAAGCGATCATTTTTAAAAACATCTTGAATGGTGTGAATATCTAGGAATTCTAAGTGAATTTTCATGTTGTAGAAGAATGATGATTTGGGAATTACTAGTATGGCACCAAGCAAAAAGAAGATACACAAACTGGAAAGAATCATGAGTTGCGTTTGTTTTTTTTCTGTGATGATCATTTTAAATAATTTGATGACGCAAATGAGAATTAGGATGCCAAAGATGAGAACCGTCATTTTGGTGCCAAGAGCGAATAACGCATAGAACATGCATAGAAAGTATATGATTTTTATTGCTATGTTTTGCTTAGATGACAAGAGAAAATGAAAAACAAAGGGCATTAAGATACATAGAATGGCACTAATTTCATTGGTTGCATAAAACCAACCGACGTTGCCGATTTTTCCTTGGAAATATCCCTCAAAAGAGGTGTGTGTGATACTGGGAATGATTAAAAATAGTAAGTAGATAAAATAGATGCGAATGAAGTGCTTGGAATCGATTTGATCGGGATTTAATTTTCTTAGTAGCAAGTACGTAATTGGGAAGTAAAGAATGTGAATGAGGTTTTTTAGTTCGAAGAAGAGAACGCTACGATCTTTATGATAAAGCGTGCTACCAGTAAATAAGAGAATGTAGATGCCGAGCGTAAGCAAGTAAAAAATTTCTGGTTTTTTTTCTTTGTTTCGAAGGAAAAGGATGCCAATTGTCAAAAGGAAACAAAATCTTATGATGACGCCGATGGTTAAACCAGTATTGAAGTAGTGTTTTTGGAAGGAAGTTAATACATCTAAAAAGGGTTGACAGTATAAAAAGATTATTAAAAACTTATTTAAAAAGGCTTTTTCTTTTTTCATTTTCTCACCTGGCTTTAGTATATCAAATTTAATATTTTTTTTAAATTAGTAAGATTATGTTATAATGACGATAGGGTGAGTTATGAGAAAAGTAGTTATACCAACCGGATATATGGCGAGTGGTTCTTCTGCTGTGACGGCACTTATTCGTGAGTTTGATGGATATTGTGGTGTTACTGGTTCTCAAGAGTTTGTATTTCTTCATTGTCCGATGGGTTTGTTTGATTTAGAAGATAAATTGTTATTTCATAATAATATTTTTGCAAGTGATGAATATTTGCAGTTGTTTTATGAGCGCATGGCCGAGTTAGATCATTTAAAGTGTTGGTGGCCGGGGAGTTATCAACATTATGTAGGTCCTACTTTTATGGAAGATGTCGATGATTTTATTAATCACTTGATTGATTATAAAATGGATCAGTTTTGGTATATGTCTGAGCGACCAAATAAGAAAAGCATGATGGTGAAAAAGTATATTCAAGCCTTCTTGCGTCGTTTATTTCCAAAATGGAAAGGATGGAAACCCATCTTAAATCGTGAGGGAGTTCGTTTTGCTTATCCATCTAGTGAAAAGTTTTATCAATGTGCCCGTACTTTTTTGTTTCGAGTGATTGATGCCATTTCTAAAGATAATGTTATTTTAGATCAATTGCTTCTTCCTCATAATTTATATCGAATGGAACGTTATTTTAAACCGGGAGAAGCAAAAGTCATTGTCGTAGAACGAGATCCAAGAGATGTCTTTATTCAGAATAAGTATTTTTATACGAAAGCTCATGTTGAAATTCCTTATCCGCAGGATGTAAAAGAATTTTGTAAGTTCTATCGTCAGATTCGGGAAATGGAAAAGCCATGTGATCATCCAGATGTTTTACGTATTCATTTTGAAGAACTGATTTATGAATATGAGAAGACTGTGAAAAAGGTTCGGGAATTTTTAGGAGTAAGTGAAAAAGAGCATACTCGAAAAAAGGAATTTTTTAAACCTGAGGTTTCAATTAATAATACACAAATATTTGCATTAAATGCTGAATATCAAAAAGAAGCAGATTATATTCAAAAACATTTGCCAGAGTATTTATATGATTATCCATATCAGCGAGTTGCTGTAGAGCAAGAAGTTTTTACTGACGAATAGGAGGGTATTATGCCAAAAATAACGGTTGTTGTTCCCGTTTATAATGTGGAAGCTTATATTGAGCGATGCTTGGATTCCATTGTGTCTCAGACGATGTCTGATTTTGAGATTGTAGTTGTCAATGATGGAAGTCCTGATCATAGTGAAGAAATTGTTTTAAACTATCAGAAAAAAGAAAAACGAATTCGTTATTTTTATCAAGAAAATATGGGCCTTGGTGCTGCTCGAAATAAGGGAATTTTAGAAGCTAAGGGAGAGTTTATTTGCTTTATTGATAGTGATGATTATATTGAACCGGATTATTTAGCATGTTTGTATCAAGTGATTACGCACGAAAAAGCAGATATTGCTTATTGTGGAATGAGGCAAGTAGATGATCAGAAAAATATTTTGGGCGTTAATCCCCAAACGGAAGAGGAGTTATGGAGTTTTGAGCAACCCAGTGCTTGTAACAAACTTTACCGACTTTCTTTGTTTAAAGATTATCAAATTACGTTTCCTGTAAAACTTTATTATGAAGATTTGGCAACGATTCCAAAACTTTTGATGGTGTCTAAAAAAAATGTTCGGGTGGATAAGTATTTATACAATTATTATTTTAATGAAGGCAGTATTACCAAAAGTTATGGTAAACGGGTTGTAGAAATGAAGAAGGTTTTGCAAATCTTAGAAGATTTTGTGAAAGCAAATCATTTAGAAGCGTATCATGAAAATATGGAATATGTGTATTTGTATGCGGGAGTTATTAACACTAGTTTTCGAATGATTATGGCACGGTGTTTTTCTAAAAAAGAAATTGTGGAAATGATTCGTCATTTTGAAAGTGTTTATCCACATTGTTACCAAAATCAAATGGCAAAGAAACGGTTTCCACTTAAGTATAAAGTGATTGCATTTTTAATTCGCCATCGAATGATTACCGTTTATAGGTGGATGGTGTTATTACGAGGTAAGGTGCAACATGGATAAGATTAGTGTCATTGTTTCTGTGTATAACATCGAAAAGTATATTGGAAAATGTCTTTCTAGTTTACAAAATCAAACTTATGATGATTTTGAAGTTTTGGCAGTTGATGATGGAAGTACTGATCAAAGTAGCAAAGTGATTAAACCATTTTTAAAAGATTCTCGTTTTCGTTATTTAAAAAAGAAAAATGGGGGACTTTCCGATGCTCGAAATTATGGAATGAAACAGGCAAGTGGAAAGTATATTGCTTTTGTTGATGGGGACGATTATGTCGAGGAGGATTACTTAGAAAAACTTCATCAAGCCATTCAAGGAAAGTCGATTTCCATTTGCGAATTTGTAAGAGATTATCCGAAGCAAGTTCGATATAATGCTATTCGGGAAGAGGATGTCTCTTTATTTCGGTATCCTGCAGCATGGAATAAGTTATATGAAAAGGCTTTACTCGATCAATATCATATCGAGTTTCCAGTTGGGAAGTTTTATGAAGATTTAGAGTTTACTTCCAAAGTAATTATGGTAGGTAGTTATCGTGTTCTTCATGAGTCTTTGTATCACTATATGCAAAATGAAGGTTCCATTATGCATACGTATGATGAGCGAATTTTTCACATTTATGATGTTTTTGAAAATTTAACGGATTTTGCAAAGCAACAGGGCATTTATGAACGTGAGAAAGAACATTTGGAGTTTGCATCGGTTTATCACATTTTAGTAGGGACGATGTACCGAGCAAGTTTTTTAAAAAATTTTCGCCGAAGCATGGTTAAAAGTATTGTAAAGCATGTGGAAGAAAGTTATCCAAAATGGTATAATAATTCTTATATCAAAGATTTGCCGATTTCTTTTCGGGTGATGTTATTTTTCTTACGCATTCATGCTTATTTTCTAGTTATGATTCTGTACCGGTTATTTCATAACTTTGTGCGTTTATAAGGAGGCAGTATGAAAAAGTTAAAAGTTTTGGTTGTAATTCCTTGTTATAATGAAGAGGAAAATATTAAACGAGTTATTAAAGATATTACGGATCATACCGATTATGATTATTTGATTGTCAATGATGGTAGTAAAGATCATACTTTAGATGTTTTAAAGGAAAATCATTTTTCTTATCTTTCTTTGCCAGTAAATTATGGACTTGCTAGTGCTGTACAAGCGGGGTTTAAATATGCTTATCAACATGACTATGATGTTGTAATTCAATTTGATGGTGACGGACAACATCAAGCAAAGTATTTGAAAGATTTAGTTTTGGAAATTGCAAATGGCAATGATATTGTAATTGGTTCGCGGTTTGTTTATAAAAAGAAGGATTTTAGCTTGCGAATGATTGGCAATCGTCTTTTGAATGGCTTTATCTTTTTATCTACGGGGAAGCATATTAGTGATTCTACAAGTGGGTTTCGGGCTTATTCAAAACGGGTGATTCCGGAGTTTGCAATGGAAATGAATTATCCCCCTGAACCGGATTCAATTGCTTATTTATTGAAGCGGAAGTTTTCGGTGAAGGAAGTTCAAGTAGAGATGTTAGAACGTACTGCTGGAACGAGTTATTTAACAAGTTTTAAATCGATTGAATATATGCTTAAAATGATTATTTCAATTTTGATTATTCAACAATTTCGTAGGAGGTAGTTTATGACCGTATTGTTACAATTTATGTTGATTTTGTTTTCTATTTTAAATTTAGTTTATACGATTTATCAAATTCGTAAGTCAAAGTTAAATATTGATGATGCCATTTTTACTATTTGTTTTTCTTTTATTTTAATTTTGATGAGTGTTTTTCCAGGTGCTGTAACGTTGGTTTCAAATGCCCTTGGTTTTTATAGTGCATCAAATTTTGTACTTGTATTTATTGTGTTTTTATTGATTATTCAAATTTTGAAGTTGCAAACGAAGATTTCCCTTATGAATGAAAAGTTAAAGACCTTAAATCAAGTCTATGCTCTTGATGATTTTGAAAAAAGAAAGGGTAAGAAATGATGATTTTACTTGGTGTTTTGGCAATTATTTTTTTATTTTTTCTTCTTTTCACTTCTTATAATATCGGGGAGTTTTTGACGAGTCGATGTGGATTAACTCTTAATAAATGGCTCACGATTTTAGTAGGATATTTAGGTTTTGTGATGATGTTTCAACTTCTTTATTATCCTGCTCAGTGGTTTCAGTTTTCAAGTGTTTATTTGGGAATTTGTGGTGGCCTTTTTTTGGTTATCTGTCTTTTGTTTGATCTCTTTCGTATCAAAAATGTGAAGAAGGTATTTGTCAATAAAGCTATTTGGGTCATTTTATTTTTAGCTTTTGTTTGTTTTTTCCTTTATATGCGTACGCTTCCTCATGATTATTGGTATTTTGATGATTGTTTTTATCTTCCTTATATGTTTGATAACGCCCATGCTCGTCATCTTTTAATGATTGAACCGAGAAGTGGTTTTGATGTTTCCAAATTAAATTCTTTATATAGTTATCAAGGGTATTATTTAATCGGTAGTTTCTTTATTCTTGCTTTTGATTTTTTAGGGTCTCTTTTTTCCTTTTCTTTTCATTATTTGTCGATCGTTCATTATTTTTTATCAATGCCTACTTTTGTGTTATTATTCATTTCATTTTATGGAATGGGGCAGATGATTACGAAAGAAAAAAAGATGCGCCTTCTTTATTATGGACTTTGTGTTTTTTATAGTGTTTTTCTTCCGTATTTTGCCAATATTTTAAATAATGTCTATATGAATGGATATATTGGTATTTTTGCTTTAGGAACGATTTTTATTCCGATGATTATCTCTTTTTTACATGCTTATATTCAGGGAGATCGACGCTATGTATTATGTATTTTGGTTAGTTTCTTTGCTATGATTAGCTATGCTAGTTTTTCAATGTTTTTAATTTTTGTTTCTTTATTTACGATGCTTCTTTATCAAATTATTAAGAAGGAAAAAATTTTCTTTTTAGATTATTTTGTGATGGCTTTGCCGCTGGTTATTTACATTTTCTCCTTTGTATTTCATGAAAAGAGTTTTCTTGTGATTCCAATGATTTTACTTTATCTTCTGGTTGTTTTCTTATATGATTATTTTCATCGCCGAAATACCCGTCTTGATGAACGAATGACTGTGATTGTTTCCTATGGAATCAAAATTTGTTTAGTACTTTTTTTACTTGGGTCTTTTCTATTCAGTATTTTAGGATTTACTTCTGCTACGGTTATTGATTATATGAGCCGGATTATTACCAATTATTTTCCAGTTTATAGTAATACGGAGTTTTATTATTTCTTTGTACCGATTACGCTCTTTTATTTGTTTACGGTCTTTATTTTCTTTTATCTGGTACGAAAAAATCGCAAATTGTCTTTCGTTTCGTGGTGGATTGCTTTAATTATCGGTGTATTTTTAAATCCTCTTACGATTGGTTTTGTTTCAACTTGTCTTACGGGGGATGCATATGAACGAATTTTTATCTTGATTTTGAATCCATATATTTTGTATTTCTTATACGAAGAATTTATTCACAAGCATTTTCCTTATCCAAAGTTAGTTACAATCGGTATTATTTGTTTGCTTAGTGTACCACCTCTTTTACTTCTTAAAGATTTCCATTATTGGGTATCTGTAAAGGGTAGAAGTGATAAGCTTACTCGTTTAGCACAGGTGGATATTGATGGAGCCAATGCCATTATGGATGTTTCATTAAAGCAGGGGATTTCTCGTCCTTTACTTGCGACGAATATTAAAAATGAGTATCGGATTTATGATCCAAGAATTCAAATGTTATATACGCGTTTGTATCATTTTGAACCCGATGATAAAACGACGTTTGCTGATTACCAAATTGATGTTTTCTATCATTTCTTAAATGGAGAAGTCAATAATTATGATCTTATTCAGTATGGAAATATACTTGATATTGTTCAAAATAATCATATTTCGTTCTTTGTATGGCATGAGGAAGATAGTGACATTCATATGGATCCTATTTTTGAAAATGAGTATCAGTTGCTTATGAAACATAGTACGAAAATTTATTCTGCTCGTGGATATGAAATTTATTATACAGGAGTTGAGGCGTAATGTATTCTAAGATGGTTTTAAAAATGAAAGAACTGATGAATCGGAAATTAGTAAAAAGTTTTTTGGTTATTTTTACCGGTCAAGGAATTGGTTCCGTTTTGGGACTTCTTTCCATTTTAATTATTGTTCGTGGTATTGGTAGTGAAAATCACGGAATTATTGTTATGACGCAAACTTATGTCACGATGTTTTTTAGTTTGTTTTCGTTTAAAACTTTCCAAGCTTTGATTAAGTATTTAACGAAGTCTTTGCAAGATGGAAATATGGAAGAAGCGAAAATCTTTATTAAGTGGACCGTTCTTTTGGATTTTGGCTCTTTGCTCTTTGCCTTTTTGTTTGGACTACTCCTTGAAGATTTGGTTATTGGCTGGATGGAATGGGATTTATCTATCAAACCTTATATTACCGTATTTTTGTTTACTTTGCTTTTTAATATTCAGGGAAGTACAGTGGGTATTTTGAGAACTTTCAATCAATTTGGTAAGGTGGTTTTTGCACAAATTGTTGGTTCTTTCGTTCGGGTGATTGGTTGGGGTGCTTGTTTGTTTTTGCATTGTGGATTATGGCCTTATTTTATTGTAGAAGTGATTGCAACCGTGAGTACCTATTTATTACAAATTATTTATATGGTTCTTACTTTAAAAAGAGAAAAACTTTTGGATTTTTATAAAGTGAAATTAAAATGGAACAAGGAGTTTATTGTCTTTAATATTTATAGTTATTTGGCTACCTCTATTGATTTACCGATTAATCAAATTACCCAATTTATCATTAATCGTTATTTAGGATTTGCTGCAAATTCGGTTTATAGTGTCTTTGAAAGGCTCGGTACGATAATTAATAAACTTGGTGATCCGATTAATCAAATTATTTATCCAGAAATGAATATTTTAATTCACAACCATGAATATGAGAAAGCAAAAGCAATTTCTGATAAACTTAAGAAATTAATGGCTGCTGTTTTCCTTGTTGTAGCCATTGGGGTTTTATGTACGAACCGCATTTGGCTTGGTTGGTTTATGGATAATCCTTCGATGTACGTGTTTAGTTTCATTTTGTATTTACTCTTTATTTCTTATACGAATGGAACGGCAGGGGTTCATAATTTGTTTATGGCACTGGGTTACATCAAATATACGATTCCTATTTTACTGGTAATTAATGCGATTTATTTGGTTGTTATTTTCTTCGCCGTTCAATATTTAGGACTCAATGGAATTATTCTTGCTTATTTAGTTCAAGCATTTGGAGTGGTAACTGTGAAAGAATATATTTTAAAGAAGCATCAATATCAAGAGTTAGGAGTGAGTTAATGCCAAAATTTTCAATCATTATTCCCGTTTATAATGTCAAGGATTATTTAAAAGAATGTTTCGATAGTGTTGTAAATCAGACGTATTCTGATTATGAAATTTTAGTAATTGATGATGGTAGTACGGATGGTTCTTCTAAAATTATCGATGAATATGCTAAAAAATATTCGAAGATTACTGCTTATCATAAAAAAAATGGTGGTCTTTCGGATGCACGAAATTATGGAATCAAAAAAGCAAAAGGGACTTATGTGATTTTTATTGATAGTGATGATTTTGTAGCAACGGATTTACTAAAAAAATGTGATGATGTGATTTCGAAAGAAAAGCCAGATCTTCTTTATTTTGATTTTTATGAATATTCTGAATCTCACAAATGCCGGAGTCTTCGAGGAGTCAAAGACATTCAAGCAACCGAAAAAGAGCGATATATGATGTCTCCTCCTGCAGCATGGAACAAAGTTTTTAAACGGGAGCTTTTTGTTAAACATGATATTTGGTTTCCAAAGGGATTATGGTATGAAGATTTGGCAACGACACCCAGGATTTTAATGTATGCTAGACGCATCTCTTATTTGAATGAGCCATTATATTACTATCGTCAGCGGGCTGGTTCGATTATGAATACTGTAAATCCAAAGATGTTTCAGATGTATGATGTGTTAGAGATTTTACGTAAAGAAGTTCATGGTTATTCGGATGTTCTTGCTTATTTAGCTTTACTCAATTTGACATTTGTGAATCGTACCCTTAGTACCAGTCGGGAAGAAGAGGTTTATCAAAAGCAATTCCAAGCGATGGCTTATATGGAAAAATATTATCCGGAATGGCGAAAAAATCCTTTCTTTTTACAAGAACATTTTTGGACGAAATGGCACATTCGCATTTTGTTTTCAAAGCGGTGGATTCGTCTTTATAATTGGGTAAGAAAGGTTTTTTGATAGTATGGAAAAGAAAAAATTATTGTTTATTATTTGGTCTTATAGTTATGGTGGGGGCGCTGAACGGATTTTATCAAATTTGATGAATGCGCTAGATCCAGAAAAGTATGAAATTGATTTACTAGAATATCGCCATAGTGACGTTCATTTTGAGAAGACGAATGATTCTATTCATGTGCTTCCTTGTCTTATTGATGAAACGAAAGATAGCCGTTTAAAGAGTTTTTTATTTGAAAAGATGGTCTTTCATTGTCCTATTATTTTACGAAAGATCTATATTAAAAAGAAATATGATTATGAAATTGCTTTTAATTATATGATACCGACATTTTTACTTACCCAAAAAGGAAAGACAATTTCTTGGACGCATGGTACCATGGATGATTTAAAAGAAAATCCTAGACTTCACAAGCGGCAGCGGAAGTATTTTGCTCATCAACAAAATATTGTTGTGATTTCAGAACGCGCACAGGAGTCCATTTTGAAGTTATTTCCTGAATATCAAAAGAAAATTGTTATGATTCGCAATGGTTTTTTGTTTGATGAAATTATGGAAAAAGCGAATGAACCGATCCCTTTTCAAAAGAAGCGTTTTACCATTGTTCATACTTCTCGTTTAGCAGAGCAAAAAAATCCGATGCGTCTTTTGCATATAGCGAAACTTTTAAGAGAAGCCGGTCGCAAATTTGATTTTTATATTATTGGAAATGGCGAATATTATGAGCAAATGACTTCTTATATTGAGAAGCATGAATTATCTTCTTTCGTTCATATGGTTGGTTATCAAGAAAATCCTTATCCTTATATGAAAATGAGTGATGTTTTTCTACTTAGTTCGTTTTCAGAAGGATTTCCTACTGTGTTTGTAGAAGCTATGAGTTTAGGAGTTCCGGTTGTAACTACCGTTGTGGGTGGTTCTAAAGAACTGATTGATGGTGGAAAAAATGGATTTGAGTATGAAAGTGATGAAGAAGCCGTTCAAGATTTACTTCAGTTAATGGATAATGAGAAACTACGTAAAAAGCTATCGAAAAATGCTCGGGAGTTCGTAAAACAATATACGGTGGAAAATCAAGTGAAAGCCTTTGAAAAACTTTTGAAATGACAGAAGAGGTCTTCTGTTTTTCTTTACGTTTTTTTTAAACTATTTTATAATGATGCTAGGTGGAAAACATGAAGGAAAAACTGGAAATATTCGTTTATCATTTGGGATATGGTGGCATAGAAAAAGCAGTTAGTAGTTTTTGCTATATGTTTCAAGATGCCTATGATATCACGATTGTTTCTTTGTATCGACTTATGGATCAACCGGCTTTTTCTTTTCCAGAGCGTGTTTCCATTCAATATTTGTATGATACTGACTTGCCAGCACGAATGAAGAAGTATAAACAGGCCTTTCAAAAAGAAGGATTTGGTAAATTTTGGGGGCTGATTTGGAAAGATTATTTTAAAACGGGACATCTTTTATCTTTTTTGAAAGATTTTGGACAAAGTTTTTATTTATATTGTTTGGGAGGACGATTTCACAAGTTAAAGAAGCATTTAAAAGAAAGCAAGGCTTCTATCCTTCTTTCAACGCGATATGAATTAAGTGAACTTTTAGTTAAATATGGAAATCCTTCTTCTTTAAAAATTGGCTGGGAACACAATCATTATCATGATGATTTGGTTTATAAGAAACATGTGGTAGAAGCAAGTAAACAACTCAATTATTTGGTATTGGTTTCTCGGGAACTTACGAAAGATTATCAACGGGAGCTTTCTTTGGCTGCCTGTCGTCCGGTTTATATTCCCAATGTCATTGATCAAGATTTAGATTTTATTAGTGATTATCGAAATCCACAGATTGTAATGGTCGGACGATTAGAACGCGAAAAAGGGTTATTTGATGCTTTGGAAGTTGCCAAACGTTTGCAAGAACGAATGGTTTCATTTCATTTAGAAATTGTTGGAGATGGTCCATTGCGGAAAGATTTAGAAAAGTATACAATGGATAAAAATTTACAGGAATATGTTACATTTCATGGCTTTTTACCTCAAAAGGAAATTGCCAAGTTGTACGCACATGCTTCCCTTTATTTAATGACGTCTTTTACAGAATCTTTTGGTTTAGTGCTTATTGAAGCGATGAATGCAGGTCTTCCAACGATTGCTTTTTCTTCGGCGGAGGGGGCAAGGGAACTTATTTTTAATGATGTGAATGGCTATTTAATTTTAGATCGTAATTTAGATGAAATGGCAACGACGATTGAAACGTTATTAAAAAAGCCGGATAAGATTCGCAGTTTAGGAAGTCATGCAAAGAATTATTCCCAAAATTATTTACCAAGTTCGGTTCAGGTTATGTGGAAACAAATATTAAGGCGGTGAGTTATGCGAGTACTTTTTATTGCTAGTGCTGGAGGACATTTATCTGAGTTATTGCAATTACGAGGACTTTTTGCTTCTTATGATTCGTATTTAGTTACTGAAAAAACGAAGGCATCTCTTCCATTAAAACAGGAATTTGCTTCTCATTTTGGGTTTCTTTTACCTGGAACGATGGCGCATCCGTTTACTTATCCATTTAAATTACTTGGAAATACGTTTTTATCTTTGTATTATTATTTAAAGTTTCGTCCATCGGTTATTGTTACTACCGGAGTTCATTCAGCAGCTCCGATGTGTTTAATTGGGAAAATTATGGGTGCTAAAGTGATTTATATTGAAACTTTTGCCAATATTTTAACGAAAACGGCTTCGGGAAGAATTATTTATCATTTTGCAGATTATTTTATCGTTCAGTGGAAATCAATGCTTCGGTTGTATCCAAAAGCAAAGTTTGAGGGGTGGATTTATTAATGATTTTAGTTTCTCTAGGGACCCAAGATCGCAGTTTTGTAAGACTTTTAGAAGCGGTAGAAAAGCAAATAAAACTGGGAAATATTCATGAGCGAGTAGTGGTGCAAGCTGGTTTTACTTCTTTTCATAGCGATCATATGGAAATTTTTGATATGATTCCGAATGAAGAATTTCACAAGTTATTGATGGAATGTGATGTCCTTATTACGCATGGGGGAGTAGGAACGATTGTTGATGCTTTAAAAGCTCATAAAAAAGTGATAGCTGCAGCACGACTTCAAAAGTATCATGAACATAAAAACAATCATCAAAAACAAATTATTCATGAATTTGCCAAACGACATTATTTATTGGAATTAGATGACTTTGATGAGTTGGGAGAGGTTCTTTTAAAAGCAAAAACGTTTGAACCGAAGGCTTATGTATCTCATACGAATCTTTTTGCTAATCATCTTTCTGAGTATATTTCGGAGTGTGGAAAACATCGGGAATGTTATCGGGAAGGTATGATTTACACTTTTTTTGAAGTTGGTGCCCTTTTTTTTTCTTTCCTTTTGTTTTTCTTTTTTACACACATTTCTATCGGGTATCAGGCTTTCTTTCTTTTTACTGGGCTTGTTTGTTATCGCTTTTTTATGCAGCAGATTTTTTTTAAGGAAGATAGAAGATCTTATTTGGAAGAATTTCTTTTTTATGTGATGGCGGTTTGTATCTTTTTCCTTTATGGTTTTTTTCCGGTTTTTCATTCTTATTTTGCATTCCTTTACTTGCATCTTTTTATCTTTGCTGTGGTGCTTTTTCTGCATTTTGTTTGTCAAAAGAGAAATGTTTGATTAAACGCTTCTTTTTTTTTATAATAAGTATGAGAGGTTGTGGGTTTTATGAACTTTACTGTCAATGGACATGCCGTGTGGATTATTTTACTTGTCACTTTTTTGACAAGCTTTTGTCTAGTCCCTTTTGTTAAGAAGCTTGCTTTTCATATTGATGCGGTTGATTATCCTAATGCAAGACGAATTAATAAGATTCCAATGCCAGATTTAGGTGGGCTTGCGGTTTTCTTTTCATTCTTGTTTGGATTTATGTTGTTTGGTCAAGGCAATTTGGAAATGATGTCGATTTTGATGGGATCTTTTATCATGATTTTGATGGGACTTTGTGATGATATTAAAGCCTTAGGTGCAAAATGGCAATTACTTGCTCAAGTGGTTGCAGCAGCTATTATTGTGTTTTATGGTCATATTGTTTTAGATGAAGTTTCCATTTTAGGTCTTCAGTTAACTTTCCCCGTTCCCTTTAATTATTTTATTACGATTTTCTTTGTAGTGTCGGTGATTAATGTCATTAATTTATCAGATGGAATGGACGGGCTTTGTTCTGGAATTAGTGCTATTTATTTTCTAACGGTTGCTGTGATTGCTTTTTTAATCAATCGTTTAGGAGGACTTGATATTGTTTTAG
>CANQXM010000016.1 GCA_947627835.1 uncultured Bacilli bacterium
TAAAAATTAACGTAGAACTTCCAATTTCACGAACAAAATGATTTTTCTAAATTGCAGTGTATTTTCCAATAGTAAACATATTACAAATATTAGATCATACAAAAACTCCGTTTCGGTTTTAAGAAACGGAGTTTGAAAATAGTTCACTAAAACATATTTTAATTTTTTATGATCATATAAAAAATTATTATTGATTTATACAACATACTGCGTATAGTGGAATGGATTTTATATTTGTTTCAGGATTGTACCCAAAATCTTTTAAACTAATTCTAATCATATATTTTGGATGATACAATTCGTTATAAACTTTTAAACTTTTTGATTGTGTATTTTCTTCGGCTTTTACTTCAATTGGTATGACTCCATCATTCATAGTAGAAATTAAAAAATCTACTTCGGAATCTCGACTTCCTTTCCAATACAACAAATCAAATCCAATCGCTTTTAATTGATTTGCAACATAATTTTCAGTAATGATACCTTTATAGATTTTCATATCATCTATCATGATGGTTCGAATGTCGTTATTAACGATTCGATTAAATATTCCAACATCTGAATAATATATTTTGAAGACATTATTATCAACAAAACCTAGTAAAGGTTTTTCTGGCCTTTTAACACACTTACATTGTTGAACCATACTACTTTCAACGAGCCAACTCAAAGGAGAGGCATATTCTCTTGATTTAGCATCATCAGTAATTACAGAGTATTGAAATTTTTTAGAAGCATTTTGTAATTGAGATGGCAAAGAATCATATATATTTCTGATTTTCAATGTTTCATTGGAATTTAAAACATGATGATTCATATCATTTTTATAATCCTCAATCATATCGTTTAATGTAGATAAATCATAATTGTAATAATCATCCTTACATTCGATTAAGGCCTTGATACTTTCTGGCATACCTCCTGACAATAAATATCTTCTATAATAATCTATGGCTGTTTTATGAAGTATTCCCATGGACTCATTTTTTTTGTAGCATTCTTTAATTTTCAGCAATAAAGATTCTTGATCAAATGCAATTAAAAATTCTTCAAAGTCCATAGGGTACATATATAATCTAGTTACTTTTCCTACTGGAAAAGATTTTTTTAATTTTGATAGTTTGACACCAAGCAAGGAACCTGCACAAATTATTCGAACATTGCTATGTTGTTCATTAAAATATTTTAATTCTGAAATTAGTTCTTCGCTAACTTGGATTTCATCAATAAATAAAATGCTATCCTCTTGATCAAAATCAAAATTTAACAAAATTTTTAAATCATTATATTTTTTATCCGATGAATCATCAGAAGCATATAATTGCACAACATCAGAATCTTGTAATAAATTAATCTTCTTATAATGCTTAAATTCATTCTTACAAAATTCCTCAATAATATATGTTTTTCCACATTGTCTTACTCCTAATACCATTAGTGGTTTAAAATTTTTAGTATTTTTCCATTCAAGTAAGTCATTATAAATTTTTCTTTTCATGCTATCTTGCACCTCTTATTAGCCTTATTATAGCACTTTTACACCTTTTTGCACCCACTTTTTATCAAAATTTACACCTTTTTGCACCCACTTTTTATCAAAATTTACACCTTTTTGCACCCACTTTTTAAAAGAACTCCAATTTTTGTCATGAAAAAAAGCAAGTTATTCGACCCATTTCATATCAAACAAGTCAATAATTTGCTTTTAAAATTAATCTCTCGTATATAAATCTCTTGTATAGATCTTATCTTTAACATCTTGAAGATGTTCATCCAAACGATTAGCTACAATAACATCAGAGTTATTTTTAAACTCATCTAAAGAATGAATCACGTCGCAACCATCAAATTGATTATCTTTCAAAGTTGGTTCATAAATAACAATTTTTACTTGAGCATTTTTTAAATGTTCAATTACACTTTGAATAGCACTTGCACGGAAGTTATCAGAATCGGTTTTCATCGTTAATCGATAGATTCCTACCGTTTTCGGATTCCTTTTTAAAATCATATCTGCAATATGTTTTTTTCTTGTGTCGTTTGCTTTTACAATGGCTTCAATCATATTTTCAGGAACATTTTTGAAGTTTGCTAATAATTGCTTTGTATCTTTTGGTAAACAATATCCGCCATAACCAAAAGATGGATTATTATAATGATTACCAATTCTTGGATCTAAGCAAACTCCATCAATAATGGCTTTTGTATCCAATCCCTTTAATTCAGCATAGGTATCTAATTCATTAAAGTAAGCAACGCGCAGTGCTAAGTAAGTATTTGCAAAAAGTTTTACTGCTTCTGCCTCAGTAGAATTCATATAAAGTACTGGAATATCTTCTTTTTTAGCACTATCTTTTAATAGAGAAGCAAAGACTTCTGCACGTTTACTTTTTTCTCCAACAATAATTCTTGATGGATATAAATTATCGTATAATGCCTGTCCCTCTCTTAAAAATTCTGGAGAGAAAAAGATATTATCAATATGATATTTTTCTTTTACGTTTTCAACAAATCCAACTGGAATGGTTGATTTTACAACCATGGTAGTATTCAAATTCATCTTTGTTACTTTTTGAATAATGTCTTCTACACTCGATGTATCAAAGAAATTTTGTTCATCATCATAATTTGTTGGAGTACTAATAATAATATAATCCGCATCTTTAAAAGCATCTTCGTAATCCAAAGTGGCTCTTAAATTTAATTCTTTTTCTTTCAAATATTCTTCAATATATTTATCTTTAATAGGAGAAATATGACGATTAATCATATCCACTTTTTCTTTAATAATATCTAGTGCTACGACTTCATTTTTTTGAGATAATAACACTGCTAATGACAACCCCACATATCCTGTTCCTGCTACTGCAATTTTCATAGTGTACTTCCTTTCATAGATAGAATTATATAACATAAACGAATTTATCGCAATGAAAACGATTTTTTATGATTTTATAAGATTTAGTTTTTTTAATATTTTTACAAGAAAAGATTTATTGATGACATAAAATAGGAAAAATGCTAAAAAGACGTTGATAATATTTAACAAATCAATCTTGAAATATTGTGATACAACAAAATATCCTAAGATACCAAGTAAGATAAAGTTATTGGTATTAATCTTTAAATGAATCGTTTTTCGAATATCCAAATAGCGAATAATAAATAATACAAAATAAGAGATTAAAGTAGAAACAACAGAAGCATAAAGACCAATGTTGGTAATTAATAAGATATGAATTATAATATTTAATATTGCTGCTATCATCGTTGTAATTCCATTTTTATAAGACTTTAAAGTGGCAACATAAATTCCTCCAATAAAGCTAGATAACATCGAAAAAATAACGGCAAGAATTAAGATAGGCGTTAGATAATAACCCAGTGCATATCGTTCATCGAATAAAAAATCAAAATAGAAAAAGTTAAAAACAATCACAACACAAGAAATCGGAATTAAGACTCTTAACATATTGTTCATAACTTGATTATAATAATCATCCCGGTCTTTATCATTCATGGTTTCTACAGCATTTTCTTGCCAAGACAAATGGAAAACATTAAATAAGGTCTGACACAAATTAGGAATTTTATGTGCAACTGATAAGATGGCATTAAATCCAGTTCCTAACCAAGTACTAACAATCGTTCTATCAGAAGCATCCATAATCCACCATGCAATCAAATTTGGAATCATTGGAATAGCATATTTACACATTTTAATAAATAATTTGCCATCCAAATCTTTTAAAGAAACGTATTGGCAAACATTGGACTTAATCGCCATATATAAAATACTGATGATATATCCTAGAGCATAGCCATAAACGATTCCATTTAAGGATAAACCAAATACTTTTACAAATAATGTAACTAATGTAGCCATAGAAAAGGAATAAATAATGTTAGCAACTGTATAAGTAGTTAATTGTTTTATTCCCCTTAATACCATTGTCATAAAGTTATAGCAAGTTTCTGAAAAAAGTAATAAATAAAACAAAACAGCAACATTTCGAATTGTGCTACTAAAACAAGAAATAAAAAATAAGAGAATTCCGCTTAGTGCAAATCCAATTAAAGTTACTACGAGAGAAATCGTTACAACACTTTTTTTATTTTTTACTTCGTTTCCTGCTAAAAAGCGAAACAATGCTTCACCAAATCCTAATGTAATGAGTGGAAGTAGCAATGAAACATAAGTAAGTAATAAATCAAGTGTTCCATATACTTCTTGTGATACCCATCTTGTAAAAAGAGGAGTCATTAAAAACATCAACCCTTTTGTACAAATGGTTCCAAAAGTTAATATGGCTGTATTTTTAACTAATTTAGAGCTGCGATTTGTCATAAAAACCTTCCTTTAATTGAATATATACTAAATTTCGCTTGTTTCCTTTATATGTACTATCAATGATAATTCCATCCGGTACAATTCGAGGATGTAAATCACATCTTTGATCATACATTAAACGAGGATTTGAAAAGATACTTAGAATTTTCTCATAAGATGCATTTTTGATATTAAATTGAAATAAATGTTGAAAAAAGTAGTCATCTGGATATGTATCGGAAATAAACTGATCATGATGATAATATGTTGGATGACCATCAAGTTTTAGATGATCATTATCAAGCATGATATAGTTATTCTCTTTTAAAGAATAAATGCGATAATCATGATTTTCTGGATTTTTGGTAAAAGTAGTCACTAATAAATGATCGTTATCTATCCAATCATAATGAGATGCATTTGCCATTTCTTCGAGTACTTGTAATTGTGATTTCGAAATATCATACACGCATAGTCTCACTTTCCAATCAGAGGTAGTAGATTGCGTATATAAATGAAAAAACATAAATTTTTTTCCATTTGGTGCAAAAGAAACATGATTAATATAATGTTGATAAGATGAATAGTTTGGGACATCTTTGGCTAAATCATATAATGAAAGAGTTAATTTGCTGGTATTTCTTTTTAAATCTACTAAAAATAATCCATCATCTTGAGGATAAAAATCACTTTCGGATATATCTGGTAATTTATCATAACCATATCCAGGTCTTAATCTTTGCAATCTTGAGAAATTAATACTGACACCATAAGTTTCATCTTGATTGATATCATATAAAGGATAAGAAATCGTCTTGATTACTTTTTTGGTTTGAATATCAAAATATTTAGCACAATACTTATTTTGATAAATATCATTATAAATAATTACATGATCCTCTTTAGACCAGCGTAACCGAGATCCTTGTTGCCAACACCATGCTTCACTTTGGGTAAGTTTTGTATATTTTTGAGTGTTAGTGTCAAAGTAGCCAATTTCCACTTGATCTTTTGCGGTGTCGGCGTATTTTTTCACAACATGACAAAGTAATTTATGATTCTTTAACGGATTGATATCATAATAGCCAAAAAAGACATTTTTTCCTTTTAAAGAAAAAGTATTTATTTTTTCTACAAGGTTTGTGTTCCATGTTATCCTTTTTTTAAACATAAATTTGGGATAGTTTAAGACGTACATTACAATGGCTTTGCAATATCTCAAAAACTTTCGGCCAAAAATTTTTATTAAAATTTTTTTCATGCTTCCTACCGTTCTTTCTTAATTTTCAAACTATCAAAGAAATCCTTTGAATTCGTATATTTTTTAGAATGCTCTTGACTGTATAAAGATATTTGAGGATTTTTTTGATATGCAGAAATATAAGTTTTATATTCTAAACTACCGGTATCATAATTTCCTTCCTTGGCAATTTTGGTATATCTTTCTAAGTCACGATTTAAAAATTTATAATGTAACAAGGCTCCTTTGATTTTTAAGTGATAGTTGTCTTTATATGGAAATTGCCAATGCGACCACGCTTGTATATCTCCTCTTTTTAGTTTAAATAATGGATGTTTATTAAGGCCCGGATTTAAATCAAATACCCGCTTTCTAGGGCCACCGAATAGAGCGTTACATGGGCTTTTTTCTGCAAATGTATAAGTATCCGTATCATAATAACAATATTTTGCTCTGATATCCTTGTCTTCAGTATTTGAAAAAATACCTTCTTGACTATACATTTCTGTCATCAAAGCAGATACACGCCGTTGCTTGCTTTTTTCTAATTCCTCGATAAAATCATTAATTTTTTTGTTTTCACAATCTTCATAAATAAATAATTCATCGGAATCCACATATAAATACCATTTATCAAAACCATAATGAGCAAAAATTCGATTAGCCCAGGCTTCTTTATTTAAAGTAGAATACTTTGTATGACATATATATAAATCAACATTTTTTTGCTTTCTTAAATATTCAATGGTTCCGTCGGTGGACTCATTATCGATTATCACAAATCTTTTGATTCCCAAATTGCGATAGTGATTAAAAAGCATTTTCATTCGATCTATATCATTTTTTTCAACACACACTAAAATTGGATCATATTTACCTAATTTGATTGAACTTAATTTATCTGGTTCAATTTCACATTTAGTAAAAAGCAAAGGAATCTCCGCTTCTTTAGGTTGATACCATATAAACTTTAAAAAGGCCTTTTTAAAAATTTGTAAATTTTCTTCGCTAATAGAAATATATTTTTGATTTTCAAAGTTTGCAAAGGCTTCCTTTATTTTTTTACGGTTTGAAAGAGTGGTATTTAAATTTTTAACACCACGTAACTTTTGAATAAAAATAAATTTGCGCTCAAGTGAATTTTTCAGTGTCATTGTTCTTTCTCCTTACTATAAAAATCCTTATACCAATTGGCAAAGTTTCGTAACCCGGTTCTTAAATCAGTACTTGGTTTAAATCCAAAATCTTTTTCTAAAGCAGAAGTATCCGCATAAGTAACAGCTACATCTCCTTTTTGCATGTCCACTAACTCTTTATGAGAATCAAAATCATAATCTTGCGGAAGGACTCCAGCTCGAATTAATTCTTCTTGTAAAATTTCTACAAATTTAAGTAAATTGACTGGACTACCATTGCCAATATTATAAATAGCATATGGAACCTCTTGGTCTGGTACTCCCTTGATTACACGAGATATTCCTTCAACGATATCATCTACATAGGTGAAATCCCTCTCACAATTTCCATAATTAAAAATTTGGATAGTGTCTCCATTTAGTAATTTGTTTGTAAAACTAAAATAAGCCATATCCGGTCTTCCAAGTGGACCATATACCGTGAAGAAGCGAAGTCCAGTTGTAGGAATATGATAAAGTTTCGAATAGGCATGTGCGAGTAATTCATTCGATTTCTTCGTCGCAGCATATAAACTTACGGGTTCATCTACTTTATCATCAGTAGAATATGGAATTTTATTATTATTTCCATAAACAGAAGAAGAGGATGCATATACTAAGTGTTCTACTGGATGATTTCGACAAGCTTCCAAAATATTGAAAAAGCCGATGATATTCGATTCAATATAAGCATCTGGATTTGTAATTGAATATCGAACTCCTGCTTGAGCAGCAAGATTAATGACAATATCAAATTTTTCTTCTTGAAATAATCGATTAATTAAATCTTTATCTGCAAGATTTCCTTTAATAAACCGAAAATTAGGATATTGCTCTAAATCATGAAGTCTCGTTTGTTTTAATCGAATGTCATAATATTCATTCATATTATCTAGCCCAACAATTTGAATATTTTCTTCAGAACGCATTAATTTTTTTGTGAGGAAATATCCTATAAAACCAATACTTCCAGTAATTAATATTTTTTTATTTTTCATTTCTATTTTTTTCATATATTTATTTCCTTTCAATCATTTAAAATAGGTAATATTTCTGAATGATATGGGTATGTTTCACTCCAATTATGAATTGGAAAGTTCCAAACCCAAAGTATCAGTAAAACAGAAATAACTAGTGAATTTGCCACAAGGCCATTAATTTTATCTTGTTTAAAAAAACACTTTATATTAGGGAGCAATTTAAATAATGCTAAATAAGAGAAATACAATCCCACTCTTCCAAGATTGACAATTTTATAACTGAGTATATAAGCAGCAAAGTCCGTTAATAAAAGTAATAAAATAACATCGATTTGAATATCCTTTTGAATTTTTTTATGTCGAAATTGATGTAAATATAATAAAGCTATTCCAATCCAAAATAATTTATATATCAATTCCAAAGTACTTACATCATCATTACCCGCAAAATAAAATTGGGTATATTCATAATATTTCATTGGTAATATTTTGATGATGTGGGTAGTTAAATACATGATCTGATTAAAGAATAACACCCCAAATGCTAATGCCATTATATACATAATATATAAAAGTTTTTTCTTCTTAAAATTCTTAGAAATGAACAAGAAGATATAAATGAAAATTCCTAAAAGTGCTGTTTTATGTACGCCGATGGATAATAAAAACAATAGGAATGTTTTAAAATACTTTTTATCTTGAAAAAGAGTCGTTGAATAAATAATCATTGCAACTGCTAAGCTTTGTCTCATAAAAGTATAAGAGTAGCAATACCAAGCAATCATATAAATTGCGATTATAAAACTAATAGATTGTTTTTCACGATTTTTATATGCGAATAGATAAACAAAAAGGATTGTTAAAAATTGCAATACAAATAACGAAAAGTGAACCGAAGGATTTACCAAAACAGCAAGATAGATAATAATTTTATAAAACCATTCTAAATCTAAAGATGTCATATAAGTAGTAAAGTTACCATCTATTGCTCGATTTACAGCAGGAGACACATACGAAAAAACATCTCTTCCTACATCTAAATCTCGAATCCCAGCCAAGATAGATGGAATTAAAATACACAAGAAAGCAAAAAGAATTCCTAAAATTTTTTGCTTTTGTTTAAAGAAATATTGTGATAAATAAGCCATTAAAATAGTAAGAAGAAAACAAACACCAAATGCCATATTAGTCTCCTAAATATAGTTTTTCAATCTTTTTAATTTCTGTTTTTAAATCATAATTTGCTTTTATAATTAATTTTTTCATATTTTCTCTTTGATAATGGCTATTCATAACTTTTTCAATATTTTTTGTCCAGAGATCGATGTCATTTAAAGGAATAAACGTAACATTTTTTGTTATATCACTCTTATTATCAATGGTATCAGCAAATAAACATTTTAATCCGCTAGTTTGTGCTTCAATGCCAACTACCGGCAATCCTTCAAATAAAGATGGTAAAACAAATAAGTCCATGGCTTGGTAGTATTCATTTGCGTTTTCTTGTAGTCCTAAAAATAATACTTTATCTTCAATTCCTAACTCTTTCACATAGTTTTGAATTTCTGATTCTAGCTCCCCTGTACCCAAAAGCATTAGTTTTATATTTGGATGTTTAGATAGCGTATGATAAAAAATATCAATTAAGTAGCGATGATTTTTTTGCTCGCTAAATCTTCCAACATGACCAATTACAAAATCATTTTGAATATTTAACTTTTTTCGTATTTGATTTCTTATTTTCTCATTATATAGAAACTTATCTGTATTAATAAAATTATGAAGTAATATTACATTTTCTTTCTTCATTACTTTTTTTCCATACATCCATTCACCAGCAATTTGGGAACAAGCAAGTTTTTTTGAAGCTATTTTATTCATAATAGGTCTAGTAAGGTAATGTCTTAACTTATACGGATCATCTCCATTATGACTATGAATGAATATTTGCGTATGAGGAGAGAAGAGTTTAAATATTATTCCACAGATACTAGAACAAGCATTACCAATATTAAAATGAACAACATCGTATTGGTTTTCAATGGCAATTTTTTTCAAAAATTTTAAGCCTTTGATCGGGTGTTTGGATAATTTACGAATGACATAAAGGTTCTTATAATTTCCTTTGTTTTGTTCATAATTAATTCCGCTGAAATCTCCCTTTACAAGTAAATCAATATCAAATTGTTCATGATTAATATTTGATAATAATGTAGTTAAATAGGTTTCTACTCCTCCCACAATAGAAGTCATTCCAAAGATTAAAATTTTTCTTTTTTCCATTCATTCACTTCCTATTTTTCCAAAATAATTTTTCTTGTATTTCATCATCAAACAAGTTATATCCTCCATATTTTTTGCTATAATCTTCCAGTTTTTTGAGTGTGCTATCAAAAGTTCCAATGACTTTTGCTGGAACTCCAACAGCCACTGAATTATCTGGAATATCTTTGGTCACAATGCTTCCTGCTCCAATAATGCAATTGTTTCCAATCTTGACATTATAAAGAATGATACTTCGAGCACCAATGAATACATTGTTCCCAATTTCTATAGGGCCCATGTGATTTTGAATCTTTCTAATAGGCCGTACCCCCCCCCGATTAAATCATTGAATAATACACTCAAAATATCGTGTTCCATAAATAATACTTCAGTTGCAATTTTGACATTATTTCCGATTTTGATGAGTCTGGGTTGTGTCGGTATTTTATATGGCTGATACCAAACTTTTTCTCCAAATTCTTTGAATATTCGTTTTTTGTGCAAATATTCTCCTCGCTTTATACCATTTCTCAAAGTGAGTAATCGAAAAGTTATGATTTGCTTTTTTATATAATTCATATAAATCCCTTCACTTTCTTAAAATTTTTGTATAAAGAGTTTTTAACATTGGATAATACGGCAATGGAAGTTTAAAAACTAATTTCATAAACATCACATGACAATTAGAACTTCTAAGATCGATATAAAAATCCTTTGGATGGCATAAATAATAAAATAAAGATTTATAGGTAACCAGTTTCGATTGACCAACATTTGAAAAATCTAAATCTTTAAATAAATCAATTTGTTTCATCGTTGGATTGGTAGCGATATTTCGATAATTTTCAAAGAAAGTCTCTTTAGAGCATTTCATTATATATGACTCTGTAGAACTTTTTTGAACATCTTTTACAAATTTTTTTGCATAAGTTTGCATTGCTTTGATGGAAACAATTCCGTCGTTTTCTTTTTTTCCATATAGAGGTTCAACTTTATCTTTTACTTTTTGATATCCAAGCGTAGTTGGTTCTTCAGATAAGAACATGGTTTCAAATATTCCACCGCTAAGACGTATGACACTTTGATAATCACTAACATCCGTACCATTAAATAAAAATCCATTTCGTTTAAGTCTTT
Source organism: uncultured Bacilli bacterium (assembly GCA_947627835.1). GTDB lineage: Bacteria > Bacillota_I > Bacilli_A > RF39 > UBA660 > MGBC162267. The sequence goes on from CANQXM010000016.1 coordinate 11,128, forward strand.
TATATTCTGGAAATTTTTTAGATTGATTGATTCCATAATAATATCCCTGAATTTCTGTATTTGGAAATGGATTTTTTTCTATATAATATTGAATGGTTCCATTCCAACCAATATCTACAAGGCCAACTTTTCCTTGAAAATCATGTTCTTCTAGATATTCTTGTAAATATTCATTTTGCTTCTTGCTTTTGGTTTCTACTTCTTCTTTAATGCAATGAAATAGTTCTTCTTTTTCAAGTTCACTCAATTGCGATAATAATTTTTCATGAAACGGAATTTCATTTTTTAGTTCTAAAGCATCTAAAAAATCTTGAACACTAGATACATCTAAAAAGACAAGAGATTTCGCTTTTTGTAATAAGTCATCCATATCTTTTAAATCATAAAGATTTGCTTTTACTGCTGCCTTTCGAGAAACGTAGATATAATACATGGGAATTTCATCTGGAAATCTTTCTTGATATACTTCCATAATCATCTTGGCATCTCTTGCAAGAAAATAAAGTTTTTCAATATGGTCTTCTTTTACTTTTTGATGTAACCAAGTTGTAAAACTATAAAGAATTGGACCTAAAACTTCATATCCAAAATGCTCGTAGGAATCTTGTGTGTCTATATGATTATTTAAAAATGAAGATAAGATTTTGTAATCGAAGCAATTGTTTTTCGATTGAAACATGAGATAATTATGATTTCGTTTCGTTAACAAAGATTTTATATGTTTTCTTTTAGGCACTCGATAGTCACTCATAATCGAATCTCCAACATGAATGAGTTGTTGTTTCGTTATCTGATTTTCTTCAAAAATTTTTTGAAATAAATTTCCGCTTCGTTTGGTTAATTGATATTCGCTGGATAAATATAATTTTTCATATTTGGTATAGCCATTGTTTTTTAATATTTCTTCAACTACATTTTTTGGCAAATACATATCGGATGTAAAAAAGATTTTTTTATTGTTTTTAACTAATTTTTGATAGATATCAAAAACAGGTATATTTTTTGTACAGAAATCTTTTTCAAGTTGTAACTCTAAGGCGATGAGTTCTTTCTTTTGTTTATTCTCATAACTATCCATTTCATCATAAATTTCTTGTAAAGATACTTCCTCACAATTACTTTTTTGATGCGCTATTTTTTCAGCTTTTATTCTTTTTCCTTTGAATCCAGGATATTTAATTTCTAGAATATCAAAAAGATCTGTGGGATTATTGACATTTCTTTTAATAACTGTATCAAAGATGTCAAAGGAAATATATTCATATTGATCTAATATTTCAAATAATTCGTCATAATCTTTAGCGTGAAAAGTGTAAAAATATTTTTCTGCTATCCTTTTTACTAGTTTTTTCATTTTGATGCCTCCTTCAAATATTTTTGAAAGAGGTGATCATAGGTAGTAATATAGCGATGAATTGAGTAATTCTTTTCAACATATTCACGACAGAAGGAACTCATTTCTTTTAGATGTTTTTGATTTTGGATGATGATATCAATTGCTTGATTCCAATCATTATCTTTAACAATCCATCCGTTTTTTCCTTCTTGAATGATTTCTTGATTAACTCCAACAGCACTTGCTAATCCAGGAATTCCAACTGCCATATATTGTAAAAGTTTTAAACCACATTTTCCTCTTGACCATTCCGAATCATTTAAAGGCATAACTCCAATATCACATTTTCTTAAAATTTCGTATTCACTTTCTAAACTCCAATTGTAAAATTCAATATTGATATGTTGAAAGATGGAAGTATCAAATTTTCTTGCCCCAATTAAAACAAATTTTATTGGTGTTTTTCTTGGAATATCTACTTGTTTTAAAATATTATATATATAATTGGTATTTCCTGGATTTCCAATCCATCCGATTACTAATTCTTTATGATGAAAGTTCTTACTTTGAAATTTAATAAGATCTGTATCAATGAGAGTAGGAATAATCATGGTATTTGTATTTAAACTTTGACAATGTTTTTCAATATATTGATTTCCACAAATCACACAACTGGCATTTTTAATAGCATGATCAAATCTTTTTCCATACTTTAATTTATATAGAAAGCGATTCTTTTTAGAGGATATTTCCTCAATTTCATTGCAATATACAGCATCATCTAAATCTAAAATAATCTGACATTTTTTCAATCTTAAAATTTTTTCTAAAATCATAGGTCCAAACGGAATAATATCTCGATGGACAAACACAACGCTTTTTTTAGGAATTTGGAAGATTTGTTTCCATCTTCTTCCTAATAATAGTGGCATTTTAAAAAGGACACTTTTCATTTTTCCACTTTTAAATGATTGATAAGTTTCTTTATTCATAAAAGGATATATTTCACATTCTATATTTTTAAAACATGGAATGAATTGGTATACACGATACCTTGAACTTGCTCCAATTTCATCGGTAGGAGTTAAAAAATAAATCTTTTTCCCTTCCTTTGTCATATGATCACCCAGCGATAAAATTAACGAAAAACTTCCAATTTCACGTTAATTTCATTAATTCGCCAATATTATATCATACTTTTTAATATTTCTAGTAAAAAATGATAAATAATTGCGATTTTATGGCGTTTTTTCGGCTTTTTTGACGTTAAAGCGCTTGACAGAGGTATAACAATATGAATATAAAATAATACTCTAAGAGGTGGTAGCATGTTTTTATTAAAGAGAAAAACATTTATTGAAGTTGTTAGCTTGTGGCTAAAAACAAAAACGGAAGTGAAAGTACAATCCTTGCAAAAGTATGAAAATATGATTCATTCTTATATATATCCTTATTTTAAAGATATTTTAATATCTGAAATAAAAATAGAGACTATTACAAGTTTTATGGAAAAATTAAAACAAGAAAATATTTCGGTTTCTACATTAAAAATGAATTTATTTATTATTCGCTCAACATTACAATTTGCTTATCAAAAGAAGTATTGCTCTTATATTAATTTAGATAAAATTAAAATTCCTAAAAGTACCAACGTAATTTTTATTCTTTCTAAAGAAGAACAAAAAGTTTTAGAAAGTGCACTTAAAGACAAGGTAAATATTCGTAAGGTATGTTTATTACTTTGTTTATATACTGGACTTCGCGTGGGAGAAGTTTGTGGATTAAAATGGGAGGACATTAATTTACAAGCAAAAACTTTGCAAGTAAAACGAACCATTCAACGAATTAAAAATGAGGATTCATCTAGCAGTTTAAAAACAAAATTAATTATCAGTACTCCCAAAAGTGATACTTCTAATCGAATCATACCCATTCCCGATTTTTTAATTGAACTTTTAAAAAGGTTTGAAGATTGTCCCAGTTACTTTCTACTATCAAAAGATGAAAAATTGTATGACCCACGATTATTAGAATCTTTTTATGAGCGAATTTTAAAACAATGTAAAATTCGTAATCATAAATTTCATACCTTAAGACATACTTTTGCAACCCGTGCAATTGAAGCGAATATCGATATTAAAACGCTTAGTGAAATTTTAGGACATGCCAGTGTAGATACAACGCTCAAAATTTATATTCATCCATCATTAGAACTTAAAAAGAATTCTTTAGAAACACTTGTATCATTCATGAAAGACATATGATAAAAAAATGGCTATCAAATGAAGTTTTTAGTCACCTATATATTTTTTTCATTATTATTTAAATATTTAGTATTATTTTCTGATAGTATCTTTATTTGAGAAATAGCAATCTTATTCAATTTCTCAAGTCTTTCAGCTTGAGTTAATCCATAATTAATAAATACTGAATTTAAATTTTCTAAATTTGCTAAACATATAAGTTCATCAATAGAAGCATAATCTCTCATATTACCATTTAAATTATTATTCTTTTCTCTCCATTCTTTTGCTGTCATTCCAAACAATGCCATATTTAATACGTCAGCTTCTTCAGCGTAAACAAAATTTATTTGATCTTTATTTAATTTTGGTGGTATTAAATTATTTTTAATTGCATCAGTATGAATTCTATAATTAATTTTAGATAATTCCCTTTTAGCACTCCATCCTAGTTGTTTTTGTTCTTCTTGTTTTAGTCTTTCAAACTCTTTGATTAACAATAATTTAAATTTTGGACTAATCCACATGCCAAATTCAAAAGCAATATCTTTATGTGCATATGTCCCACCATATCTTCCAGCTTTTGATATTATACCAATAGCATTAGTTTTATTGACCCATTCTTTAACACTAATCTTATAACTATTTAAACCTGCTTGACTTTTAATTGTGGCGAATTCGCCATAATTAAAATTAGGATTATGAAGTTCCTCCCAAATTCCTAAAAATTCAATAGTATTTCTATTCCTAAGCCAATCAGATACAAAAAAATCTCCATTTTTTGACTTAAGTATATCTGTAATAGAAATATAATCCTCATCATTTATTTTAGTATAATTAATAATTTGATTATCTACCTTTAGCTCTAGCATCATTTTCCCTCCTCACTATTATTATTCAAGGAAATCACTGCATTTCCTTTTTTATTGGCAAATTTAACGTGAAATTGGAAGTTCTACGTTAATTTTTAATGTTAGGTGATGATATGAAAAAAAAAGAAAACCATCCCTCCAAGA
>CANQXM010000017.1 GCA_947627835.1 uncultured Bacilli bacterium
CCCATCCTTTTCAATATACTTTCGATATTCATTTAGAGTCGTAGCACCAATCAAGCGAATTTCTCCACGAGCCAGCATTGGCTTTAACATATTGCCAACATCCATGGTTCCTTCTTGACCGCTACCAACAATCATATGAATTTCATCGATAAATAAAATAAGTTCGCCATCACTATCTTTAATCTCTTTTAAAACGGCTTTTAAACGCTCTTCAAATTCTCCACGATATTTTGCACCAGCTACCAATGCTCCTAAATCAAGCTCCCAAATTCGTTTATTCTTTAAACTATTTGGAACATCTCCTTTGATAATCCGTTGGGCAAGACCTTCTACAATCGCTGTTTTTCCAACTCCAGGTTCTCCAATTAAAACCGGATTATTCTTCGTTTTACGAGATAAAATTCGCAGAACATTTCGGATTTCATCATCTCTACCAATAACTGGATCAACCTTATTATCCATCACATTTTTGGTAATATCTCGACCATATTTTTCTAATACATTTTTAAGGCTTTCATCTTCTTGAAAATTCATAATTCTCCCTCCTTCATAATTACTATACGCCATTTTATCATTTTTATTAGCACTTGTCAATAAAGAGTGCTAATAGGAAAGAAAAAGAAAAATCAAAGCTTATTTTCTTCGATTTTCACTAATTAATTCCATAGCAACCGATAACTGCTTAATTCGTTCAATAATCCGTCTTGCTTTCACCACATCCGACTTTCCATTTGAAAAAGAAAGGTGATTTTCAAGTTCAGAAAGACTCATATTAGAAGTAAAGAAAGTTGGTAAATGATGATCCATCCGATATTGCAAGATAGGTCCTAAAATTTCATCTCTTCCCCATTCAGTAACTCGCTCTGCTCCAATATCATCAAGTAGTAATAAATCGACCCGTTGATAATTATGAACTTTACTTTCCAGTAATTCAAAATCATCTTTTAAAGCTCGCAAAAGTTCTGGAAAATAAACGGCTTCCGTATGAACATGCTTAACAATTTCCAATTCATGAAAAAGAGCTTGAATTAAAAATGTTTTTCCCGTTCCAAAATTGCCATACAAATAAAGCCCCTGAGTACTTTGTAAATAATCATAATTTTCAAAAAAAGCATCGAGCCATTTAATCACCGTAAGTCTTTTTTTATCACCAGATAAATCAATATCTTTCATTCGAACATTTTCATAAACATGCGTTTGCGCTTCTTTTTCCTGTAATACCTTCATTTGTTTTTGATAATAAGCACAAGGTGTATAAGAAAAATAAAGATTTCCTTCCTTTCTGATTGGAAGATAAACATGCCCCCTATAATCATTTTGACAAGCATGCAACCCTTCACATTTTTTACAATGTTCCAACTCTTCAATACTTTTCTCAAGTTTTGAAGTAATTTGCATGGCTTCCGCATCTGATAATTCTAGTTTTTTGACAAGTCGTGCAAAAGAAGGCTTTTTTAAAGCTTCTTGATAACTTTTCACAAGCAAATCTTTTTTACAAGAATAATCGGCAATTTCTAAAACTTTCGGCATATTCATCAACTCCTACTGATATTTATTTAAAATATGAGCCATTTCTTCCTTTTCTGCTTCACTCATTTCTTCTTTCGTAATCGTTTCATGAAACCAATCCGGTTCATCAGAAGCAATCGGCCGTTTCTGATCTTTAGAAACTTGTTTGACATAACGTTTATTTGCTTTTTCTGCAAGAAGCATGGCATCATTAGCAGTTTCTACTCCACTGCGACGCCAATGACCTGCTACCGTTTCAATAAACTGACTAGATAATTTATTATTATTCTTCTTTAACGTATAATCAATTAAAACATTAATCACCGCTGGTTTCAAACCCAAATCAACCAAAAGCATTTCTAATATTTTTAAATCTCGACTGGTTGGTTTTACGCCATGATATTTATCCTTTAAAAAATCATAAGGACTGGTATTTTCAAAAACTTCGATAATTCTTCCTCGTTTACTGCTATCCCCTTTTGGACTTTTTAAATATTCTGGTTGCGTCCGATAAATTAAAGTTGGAAGCCTTCCCTCATGATGATACTGATAATACTTGCGTGTTTGAAGACGTAAAGCTTCTTTATCAATATTTCCTTTTTCATTAAGAGTAAGCCGAATAATTTCACACATCTGAGAAGTGTCTAATTGATACAAAAAAGCTAACTGATTAATTAACTCACGCATACGTTTTCCAAGAATTTTTTCATACCCAACTCCCTTTGGCAAAGAAGAAAGCAAAAAATCAAAATCAATTTGATCTTGAATTTGCAAAGGTAAAACTTCTCTTCCAATCGTATCAAAAGAATGCTCCATGGACGAAGTAAAAACCACATCCAATTGTTTGGAAATATCTTCATATTCTTTGGTATCAATAGAATACGTTTGATATTCTTTTTGCAATAGTTCATATTCAAATTTACCAATATTATTATATAAAACCACATGAAAAATAGGATGAGAAAAAAACTCTTTGGCAGTAAGTGGAGCATAAAGTTCATAAATATAACTATTAATATCGCCCGCTTTAAAATATGTTTTCATAAGTCCAACCGCTTCAAGTGTTTCCCTAGCAAGTTTAATTTGATCCAAATTGCTTTTTAAAAGTGTCATCAAATGATGATGTGTATAATAAATACTAACAAACTCCAAGCGATCCAAATCACGCCATAAAGTAAGATACAAACTGACTGCTAAACTTCCAATAATGGGTTCATACAAACTAACTAAATTTCGACGATCCACTTCTGTAAGAATCGTTTTGTTTGCGACCATATATTGATCGGCTGGAAGAAGCGTTATCAGTTTCATATCCTCACCCCAAATCTTTTTTTATTATAAATCTTAAAACCCAATCTAACAAGCGTCATCACAAGTAGAATTTAAAAGTCCGAGCATCATTTTCTGATAAGTATCAAAAAGTGTTTTTTCCTCTTCTTCACTGAAAGTATAAGAAGAATCTTGATTTGGAAGTTTTCCTACATAAACATCCAAAATTTGTCCTTCAAAAATGGAAACAATCGTCGGTGCATATAAGCGTTTCTCATGAGCATCAATTACCTCTCCTTGTTTATTTTTAAGTTCATAAGAAGGCAAATAAGCATCCAATTTCTGTAAAATACTCAAATAGCCATTACTTCCTTCTTGCGTAACGACAACCTCATCATTATCATCCAAAATAAGTTGCTTGCGAATAGAAGAAACATCAACATAAATAATTTCCGATAAATTCGTACTGGTAGCGGCTTGCAACAGCAAAGGAATCGTTAAACGACACGCTGGACTATTAGCAAATCCAAAATAAATGAGTCCGGTTCCCTTTTCCATAAATCGTACAACTTCATCATCGGTCATATAACGAATCGGATTTTCTAAAGGAATCGAAACATCCGGATAATTCACTTGATTTTTTTCATCTACTTTTCCATTATAAGCTTCATATTCTTCTTTAAAACGCTTAGAATCAGACACCTCATGTTTTCCACCCATAATGACTAAACCACCAATAATCAAGGCCATACAAATTAACAAAATAACAAGCGATAATAATATTTTTTTATCACGATTCATGCGATTCACTCCATAGGTCAATTTTACTCGGGTTTGGACTTCTTTGCAACATTTTTGTCACAAAAAAAATTCACACAAATCCCATGAAGTGCAGGTCCTTTTAAAAGATTGCCATCCATATCAAAACGAGAACTATGGCAAGGACAATCCCAAGTTTGTTCTACGATATTAAATAGTAAACTACACCCCATGTGGGGACAAACAGGATAAACAAGATGCAGTTTGCCATGACATCGATAAAGTGCCATAGCCTTACCTTGTAAAAAAGAAAAGGTAAGTGAAGAAGGATACCAATCTTTTTGATAATGCTTGCTGAATAAAAACGCTTTGGCACTGCTAAAAATATGAACGGGATAAAAAAAGGGATGAAAAGAAGAATCTTTGAAACGCAAAGTAGGAGTTTGAAAAATCATCGAAGAAACAAGCCGAGCACCTAGCACGCTTCCACTCATTCCCCACGTTTGATAACCTGTTGCTAAATAAAAATGAGGTTTTACTTCTTTGATAATTGGCAAATGATCTGCCGTAACAATATCCACATTACTATATTTTAAATAAACCGAAGAATCAGCAACCGAAAACAATCGCTCCAAATTTTGAAAATGCCAAAGATCATTTCCGCTCTTAGTAATATCATGAGTTTCTCCCACACAAATTTGATAATGTTTCTTTTGAAAATCAACAAATCGCACCGAAGTATTTGGTTTTTCCACTAAAATATATGTATATTTTAAATTTTTAGGAACTTCAAATACAATTTCATAAGATTTTACAAGAGAAGTTTGAACTGGAAAAAAAGAAGGAAAAAAGAAAAATGGATAATGACAAGCCACAACAACATTTTTCGCACGAATACAATATCCCAAATTCGTATGACAATAATAATAATTCTGTCCCGTCACAATTTTGACAATCTCCGTATTCTCATAAATACGTTCTCTTTTCATATGTTCTAAAAGTCCCTTTAAATATTTAAAAGGATGAAATACATAAGTATTTTTAACCCCTATCCCATATGGATATGGAATACTTTTGGGAATACGCGTTAAAACATCGATTCCATTTTGCTTTAAAAATGATGAAAATGATGAAAAATAGCGCTGATTTTGAACCTTCTTTGATACAAGATAAGAAGAAACTTCCTTAAAATCACAATCAATATGATACTGATGAATCCAAGATTTCATCAAAGAAATACTTTCCAGTTCAGCTTGTAAATAAGCTTGTGCCAATTTTACTTTTCCCTTTTTATAAAAAGAAAACAAAGCATTTTCTTGTAAATAATTAATTTTTCCTGAAGTATTCTTAGTAACTCCACTCCCAATTTTTCGTGCTTCAACCAATAAAGCATTTTTTCCACGTAAGCAAAATAAAGTTTGAACGCCAGTCATTCCTCCACCAATAATAATTGTATCAACTTCCAAATTTTTATTTAAAGTAGGATAAGCTGGTAACACAACGTCTTCCCAAATACTCATAGGATTCACCCATTATTAGTATGAGTGAAAAAGAACACATTAATGCATAAAAAAAGTTTCGTTTCCGAAACTAATTGGCTTTTTTATCTTGTTCTTTTTTCTTTTTTTCATCATAATATTTTTTATTAATTAATCTTACTTTTACGCCTTTTTCTAAAGCAAACTTCTTTTTTACCCCATCAGGTAAATTCTTTTTATATGTTTTCATCTAATCCCTCCAAATCGTTACGATTATATCATAGAAAATAAAGAAAATGAAGAGATTTTTTCTTGCACTCTATTTTTTTATTTGATATAATGAACTTGCTTACATGGCGAGATAGCTCAGCTGGCTAGAGCGATCGGTTCATACCCGATAGGTCGAGGGTTCGATCCCCCCTCTCGCTACCAAGTTGATAAAAGACTCGAATTTTCGAGTAAAAATAGAAAGCGGCTTGTAAAAAGGTCGTTTTTATGTTATTATGAATGTGTCAAGGCGGTTTGCATAAAATAAAAAAAGGAACGTTCAATATTGTCGTGTTGAGTGTTGCCAAAAGATTGGTTTCACCTAATTCAAAGAAGTTGAGTTAGGTGAATTTCTTTTTATATTAAAACTAGAAATAGTAATAATATTAATAGGAAGATAAGAATGATTAAAGATAGAATTAAAAAATCCTTCTTGCTCATGCTACCGCCTCCCTTCTTTATGAAGATCGGCAATCACCCAACTATGAAATGCTCCGGATTAATTATGCCAAGCAGTTGATCTTTACACAACAAAATTGTACTAAATTTATGATAATTTAAAAATGGCAGCCCAAAGAAATGACAATCAAATGTAGAATGGACTAAATTTTACAATAATCCTTCCAAAAACAAGATATAATAAAGATAGAAATGGGGATTTATAATGAACGAAAAAGAAAATGAAAAAACCAAAAAATTAAAAAAAGTAATAAATGAGAAAAAAAGAAACGATAACATCATTATCGCCCTACTCATTGTATTAATCATTATCATCGGGATTATTGTATACTTAAGAATGTATTAAAAAACTAAGTTTTCAAATTGAACTTAGTTTTTTAAATCCATCGAGAAATATAAATATTACGTGTCGAATCTTCTTCATATTTTTCAAATATGCGAATGATTCCTTCTACTACAGCTTGTAAGATATTCGTACAAGTCTTTTTTACTTTAACTCGGAAAATTTCAACTTGCATTTCCTTACGGAATGTATAGTCATCAATATATTTTCCAATAACATAATCAATCTCTTTAATCAACGAAACATTTTCTTCTTCATCCAAATTAACAGAGAAAATAAACTTTTCATAGATACAAATTAATCGTTCTGTAACGACATCACCCTCGTAATAATCAAAATTCATAATACGATTAAAATTAGGACAATACCGTAAAACCATTTTATTTCTATCCAAATGTATCACATCCTACTTTACTCTTACTTATAAGTCTACACGGAAATACTCTATTTGTCAAAGAAAATTTATGCTATAATGATGCAAAAGAATGGAAGTGGAAAAATGAAACCCAAACGCAAACTAAAAAAAGAAGTCATTTATGTCTTTGCAGGATTAGTAGCCATTTTAGTAATTGGCATTTTAGGATTTAACTTCTACAATGATTATACCTATAAACAAACGAATGAATACAAACTGCTAGAAAAAGGATATTCCAAAGAAGATGCAAATATAATCGAAAAAAATCTCAAAGAAGAAACCATCCAAAAAATATTAAGTGAAGAAAAAAACGACGCCATTCCTGCCATTATACAAGAAAAATATTACCTAGAGAAAAACTTCGATAAATACGTAGCTTTTCAAAAAGAAAACACCGAGAAAAGTACCTATGACATTGTAGCAATGGTAAATACAAAAGCCAACTTAGATTGGTATGAAGATATCAAAGAAGTAGATACTTCTCAAAAAGACCTAATTTTAGTAAATAAATTCAATCAGTTAAAAGAAGATTACTCTCCAGAAAATCTAGTGGAAGTAAGCAACTGGTATTGTTATGGAACCAACCAAATTACTCAAGAAACCTATGATGCATTCATTAATTTATATAATGCAGCTATGGAAAAAGATATCAAAATCATCATTAACTCAAGTTATCGAAACTATCAAAATCAAGAAGAAACCTATAATCAATTAAAGAACACCTATGGATCTAAAAAAGCAGATGATCAAGCTGCTCGTCCAGGTCATAGCGAACATGAAACCGGTCTTGCCATCGATGTATTTACCCCTGGAAATACAACAACAGAAAACTTCAAAGATAGTGAAGCTTACAAATGGTTAAAAGAAAATGCTCAAAACTACGGATTTATTGAACGCTACCCAGAAGGAAAAGAATACTTGACCGGATATCACTTTGAATCATGGCATTGGCGATATGTAGGAATCGAAGTTGCCAAGCAAATTCATGATGAGCAAATTACTTACGACGAATACTATGCTTATTATATAGAGAAGTAATTCTCTTTTTTTAATGAAACAATGATATAATGAAAACCTAGAAAGAAGGATATCTATGAAAAAATTACAATCCTTTAAAATTTTAAAAGAATACTTAAAAAATGATATGGGAAAAGTCACTGCTTATATTTTCCTGAAATTCGTTTTAAACTTCTGTCCCCTATTTGGTGTAATGGTATGGACAAAATCTTATGAAGCCGTCATTAATAAACAACTAGGATCCTTTACTCAAAACTTAATTCTTTGGGTCATCATCATGATTGGAACTTGGACCATCATTAAATATATAACCGACATCTTATACAATTCACTAGAAAAGAAATTCATGGAAAACATCAGCAAAGACCTATATACCAAACTTGGAGATTTACCAGCCATCGCTTTTGAAGAAATTGGTACGGGTGAATTTATAAATCGTATTTATCATGATCCAGAACGAATTTTAGAGTTACTCGCCCGCTTAATTCGTTTAATCAGTGAATTCATTGTAGCCATTATTGTCATTATTCTATCTTTCCAAGTATCCATCTTTATCGGCTTAGAATTCATTATTCTAAGTATTATCATGTATGCTTTTGCAGGTATTTATTATCCCAAAATCAAAAAAAATCAAGAAGATGTGAAAAAAAGATCTGATGAATATGTCAAAAAAGCCACACAAAACATTGCAGGTATCCGGGAAATCAAAGGATTAGGTATCAAAGAAAATGTCAATAAAGAAATTGCCAAAAACATTGATAATCTTTTCCAAAAAGAAAAACAAATCGGAAAAATTGAAGCGGTATATTACGGATTAAATAACCTAGCCTACTTTCTTCTAGAATTTATCATCTTATTTACTTTAGGTTATGAACATATTATTGGCATCATTCCCCTAACCTCCTTCATTTTAATGGAACAATACATTTGGCGAATTGATGGAATTGTTGAAGCCCTTTCTGATTTTGGGATTAACTTTAACAAAGTTACAGTTTCTCTAAAAAGAATCGATGAAATTATTAATAACAAATTATATCAAGATGAAAAATTTGGTAGTCAAATACTAACAGCCAAAAAATGTACCATCCAACTAGAAAATGTTTTCTTTAAATATCGGGAAGAGGAAGAAAATATTTTAAATGGCCTTTCAATGACCTTAAAACCAAATAAAAAAATTGCTATTGTCGGAAAATCCGGAGAAGGAAAAACAACCATTTTTAATCTATTATTACGTTATTTTGATGCCACTACAGGAGAAATTACAATTAACGGAATCAATATAAAAGACTTATCTGAAAAGTCACTCAGAGAAAATGTCTCCATTATTCGGCAATCTCCTTACATATTTAATGACACCATTTTTAATAACTTTAAAATTGTCAAAGAAAACGTTACTTTAAAAGAAATTCGTGAAGTTTGTAAAAAAGCATATATTGATGATTACATTATGTCATTACCAAAGAAATATCAAACCATCATTGGGGAAGGTGGTATAAATCTTTCTGGAGGCCAAAAACAAAGACTTGCCATTGCAAGAACTCTTTTAAAAAATACCAAAATCATTTTATTTGACGAAGCAACCAGTGCCCTAGATAATTCTTCACAAGAATACGTAAAAAAAACCATTGATGATTTAGTAAAAACTCATACCATTATTATTGTTGCTCATCGTCTTTCCACCATTATGGATGCCGATGAAATTTACATCATTGAAAACGGAAAAGTCGAAAATGTCGGAACTCATCAAGAATTATTAAAAAAATCTACGCTTTATAAATCTCTTTATAGTCCAGAAGTACTAGAATTCTAGTACTTTTTATTTTGGTTGAAAAAAGAGAATTTTTCAAATTTATTATAATATTACGATGATTCTTAGTTAGAATCATTTTACTTCTAAAAAAGAAAAAACATTTGATTAACCAAATCAAATGTATCCTTTTTATTTTTACTCGAGTTTTTTCGAGATTCTTATCAATTTGGTGTCCGAGAAGGGAGTTGAACCCATGACCTTTTGCTCCGGAGGCAAACGCTCTATCCAACTGAGCTACTCGGACATAGGAAAATTATATCACATATTTTCCTTTTTTCTACTCTTTTTATATACCCAAACATCTTTTGTTTTCGTTTGAACATGTTCAAAATCTTGAAACATTTCTCCAAACATATAAGAGAGATCCTCTTCACTTAAATGATATTGAGCAAAAAATTCTTCGATAAGTTGAGCTCTACATTGCTGATAATACTTTTGACATACCTCTTTATTTTGAATATCTTGAGAAATCGATAGCAATAGATTTTGATAAATACTCTCCATTCGACTTTCAAAAAGAAAACGAAGAGAATAAAAATAAAATTCATGATCCATCCAGGTTTTTCTTTGCTTAATTTCTTGAATTTTTTCAAAAAGAGAATCCGAAATAGAATAAAGATCACGAAGCATTTCCAAATCATCATAAGTTGCATTTAAAAGAACCGACCAAATAGACTTTAAAAAGTTTACTTCCTGAATAGAAAGACCTACACTATTCATTAATGAAATATCAATGGCTTCTTCAAAACTCTTTCCACTACGTAATTGCTTCACACACCGATCATAATTTAACTGAAATTTAATACATATGGCCTTTAACGAAACACCCCAAAATACATAATGATACCTAGCTAAATTTCGATCTTCTTTATTTTGATAAATCCTCTCGGCTTCACCCAAAGACTTTCCACTCTGTAATAATTCAAGCATCTCCCGGTAATTTAATAAATGTTCTCGACAATACACATCCAAAGAAACATCTCCAGGAATCTGAAACTGCTTACTCATTTCTTTTCGATTTCTATAAATTTGTTGATTTTTTAATGACTGCAAAACCGCACTTTCCAAACATCCATCCGTCAAATGTAAATTTTGCTTAATAGAAAGCGCCGATACGCCGTTTTTCTTAGCTTCTTCTAAAACTTCCTTACTACTTGGTTCAAAGTGTAAACAAGCTTCAAAAGCTTCTTGATAAGACATTCCTCTACTTAAACAACCATAATAGACATGATGAGAAAGTGGTAACTCAAAAAATAGATTTGCCAGTAAATACTCTTTTCCTTCATAAATAACTGGTACTTCAACTAAACTCGTTAACAAATCCACTGCTTCTTGCGGACTTTTTCCCAAACGATATTGATAATACAAAGCCCCTTTTGAAATTACTCGATTTAAAATTAAATCTTGTATAGCAACTTCTTTTCCGTGATAAATAACTTTAACTTTTTCTCTAGCCATAAAAACCCCTCGAATTAGGTCCCTATTCTAGTGTTTTAAAGCGAAAAAGTCAAGAATTTTCGAACATAAAAAAACTTTACCAATTCGGTAAAGCTTACAAAAACAAATGCACAATATCTTGAAAAGTAATATAAATCATCAATAACATCAATAAGACAAATCCAATATTATTCATTGTATTTTCTAATTTTGAATTAATTTTACTTCCCTTAATCTTTTCAATAATCATAAAGAAGATTCTTCCTCCATCAAAAGCAGGGAAAGGCAAGATATTAATAAATCCAACATTAATACTTAAAAGTGCAACCAAGTACATAATCTGACTAAGTCCATATTGAATACTATCTCCAACTACTTGATAAATTCCAACTGGACCAGACAAAGATTTAAGAGAAAGACGTCCCGTAAAGAGTCCTCCAAGTGTTAAACACATACTGTGAACAATAGACCAAAACTTTTGCCAAGTATAACGAAGACAAGCTAAAAACCCTTTTTCATTCTTAGATTCAATGCTAAATCCAAAGACTCTACTTTCTTTATTTCCTTCCTTAGAAATGGTTGGTGTCACAGAAATATGTTCTTCTTTACCATCTCGTAATACTTGAAATTCATAAACACCATTATCACTTTTATAATACAAATAAATTTGTGCAACATCCCAAGTAGAAACCTTATGACCATTAATAGAAACAATCTGATCCCCTTTTTTTAACCCAGAATGCATTGCTGCAGAATTTTCTTGAATATCCCCTAACACTGGAGAAATGGGTGTTGTTCCCCAAACCATAGCCATAATAAATAAAAATAACAAAGCTAAAATAAAATTATTAAAAACGCCAGCGCCCAAAATAATTAATCGTTGGTACCACTTTTTGTTGCATAACAACTTATCTTTTTTAATTTTTCCATCATCTTCATAAACTTCTCCAGCCATGGAAACAAAACCACCAATTGGAAAAAGCCTTATATTATAATCGATACCATCTTTTCCTTTATGAGTATAAATAACCGGTCCCATACCAATCGAAAATTCATAAATGTATACACCAGACTTCTTAGCAGTAATGAAATGCCCAAATTCATGAACCAAAATAATAAGACCTAAAATAAAGATAAACAATAATAAAGTAACAAACCACATAACAATTCCTCCTTAAAAATATGTTATAAATAACATCATCACAATTGATGTCATAATAATACTATCAAAACGATCCAAAATTCCTCCATGCCCGGGAATCAAATCTGAATAATCTTTAATCTCATTTTCTCGTTTAATTTTACTAAAGAATAAATCCCCAAGCTGACTCACAATAGAAAGAACAAGCGTTAATAAAATTACCCAAAGAATGCCTTCTTGAGAAACAAAATAAAGATAAAATAAACTACCCAATAACATGGCACTAAAACTTCCCAAAATGCTTCCTTCCCAAGTTTTTTTAGGGCTAATTTTACAAAGTGAATGACGTCCAATCAAAGTTCCAAAAAAATAAGCAAATGTATCCGTACAAATAGGGACAAAAATAAGATAGAAAAACAAAGATAAACGAATTGTTCGAATAACCAAAATACTATGGCAAGCAAGTCCTAAAAACAAGGTCATTGAAATCATCCCAAAAGCATCTTGCGTCGTATAATTTGCATAAAATAAAGTAGGAATACAATATACTAAGAAAATAAAAATTAAAAGACGATAACTAAGCCCCATAAAGCCAGTGGCATCAAAAGGATTAATATAAATGGTTAAAATAAAACAAAGATAATAAAACGCTGCTAACAAAAAAGGTATTTTTTGATGAGTTTTTCGCAAATTAAGTATTTCTCTAAAAGCCAAAATACCAACTAATCCAACTGCAAGAGAAAACACTTTTCCACCAGCAATAATAATAGGTATCGCACATAACAAAAGTAACAAAGCACTAATTATCCTCGTTTTCATGAACATCATCCTATTAATAAGTATACTATTATTTTTAAAACTTAGTCAAATAAAACAAAAAAGAGTTAACATTTTAAAGATTTTTACAATTTTATAAAATTTTCAGAAATAACATAATCACATAAAAATGAGTTAGTACGATGACTAACTCATTGGAGATAATACTACTCGAAAACTAAGAATATAACTCTCTCCGCCGCTGGAATTATTAAATGCAAACACACCTGCACCAGTTCCACCATCCAGACGTCCACTGCGATCGAACCAAGGATTCGAAGTGGCGAATCGAGACTCATCATCATTCCATGAACTTATTCGTCTATTTCCTACGCCATAATTTTTATCTTGAAATGGACCCATTTCTCCAGTGGCATCTCCTAAAATTCGCCTTTCATAATTAGAATCTGTTGTACTATAATTGTATAAGTCAAAATACTTGTTTTCTGGATAAGGTACTCCTCCATCTGTTTGAGTCCATGTTATTTTTGTACGGTTGGCAGTATCCGGATCATCATTTGGATATATTAATGTGCCAATGAAATTACTATTCCACGCACTATTACGACCACTTACAAGTGTTTCTCTATCATCCATCATGACTCCCATCATATATTCCCATGATCCACCAGAAACATCATAAATTCCTGTGATATTTCCTGTTGTACTTGCTAAACCTAGAGTAGCTATATCATTCCATGGACGGGTTACATCATTAGTAGTTCCATATTCATTACATGCTTCTGGAGTTATAGTACAGGAAATATTCGTTCCAGTGTATCCTGTAGTTGGATTATGTACTCCTGCATATCCAGTAATGTAATTACTATTATTATTTATTCTAACTTCACTACAATTTGTTAATGATGTGCATCTTCCATATATAGAATGCGTAAAATATGCTACCGCTCCCCATTCTGTATTCTTCATCATGTGACTATCTAAATTTTTCTTGTAATCATATGTACTATAAAACGCATTTGCTAATTGAATGTTTCTCCAACTTGTTATATTGGGTTTGATTTGAATTGCTTCTGGTTTTGTTTCATTTTCTTTAGTTGATACAGTTGTATCCCTTGATGTTTCAAACTTTCCTACCCACATTCCTTTTATTCCTTCAAATCCATCTACAAATGCTGGATGTGTCATCCATTTCCCTACTTCACATGTTCCGATATCTCCACTTTTATTTGGACTTTTGCATTCCGTGGAAGTATCCGTTGTACTTTTTGTACTAAATCGAATCTGGATTGCATGTTTGCTTGCATCCCATCCTGAATTCACACTTGTTGCTTCTAGATAATCGGTTGTATTAAATATTACATAATCAAACTTTGGAATCCATACAAAATAACTTTCTATTTTATCTTCTGGGATTTCTTCTCCATTATAGTAACTTTCATTCTCATCTTTTAATATAATCGCATTCGCCCATTCATGTTCTTCATATTTATACCACTTTGTATGAGTATCTGCTTTTCTTACAATGTTTTCTCCATTTTCATTTGTAATTGTTACTGGTATTAATGGCTCTTTTATGACTGGATCATTTCCATTTAATAAAGATTCATAATAATTCGTTATATAACTTGCTTTAATAGTCACAATTCCTTCAAAAGTGCTATTCATTGCTCCTTCTGAGTTTTGGGTTACATTTTCTGCCATCCAGATTCGTAAACTATAATTTTTTACTTCTTTACTTTTTAATCGTCCCTCTTCTAATTTATAAGCATTCTTCCCATTCTTAATGGTTACAGAGGTTGGTTCTAAAGTATTTAAAAGAACAGGGTTCTCTTCCTGAAACTGAAACTTCACATATTGATTGGGTAAAGTAGTTGTATTTTTAGTTTCAAAATTAAGTTGATAATCCACTTCATTATCACATGTATTTTCAATAGTAAATGTATAAGGCGTTAATTTCATTCCATCTTTGTCATACATTGGAAAAGAATCCTCAAGAACGATGGCATCAGTTTCAGTAAAGGTTAACTTAAAACAATCACTTTCCACAATATTCTCTCCATTTTGAACGAAAGTCTTATTCCACAATGCAAAAGAGATTCCTATCACTCCAAGTAATGCTACAACAAATAAACTTACTATTACAATTCTTTTTTTATCTTTCATTAAACACCCCTCCATTAAAGTGATAATACTACGCGAAAACTGACAGTATCATTCACATGACCTTGCTCAGCCCCAAAAGTAAATACACCACTGCCTATTCCGATATGAAAACTTCCACCACGATCAAACCAAGGTTTACTATACCAGACAAACCAGGCTTCATCAGAATACCATGTTCCAATTTTCCTTGTTCTATTTTCAATTGTACCAAATGAACCCATCTCACCTGTCGCATCGCCTAAAATAATATTACTAAATGTCTCATCATTTTCTCTATAATCATAAAGGTCATAATACTTATCATTATCAGGATAATTAACACCTGTAGTTAAAGCTTCTTGCGTTCCAACTGGGTAAGTAAACATACCATTAAAATTACTATTATAATTATTAGCACTTTCTAGACCTGATACTAATTTACCATCTTTACTAACCATAACTCCCATGACATACTCCCATGCTCCACCAGACATATCATAAATACCAGTAACATTTCCAGTTGTACTTGCTAAACCTAAAGCTGTTGTATCATCCCATGGCTGTGTCGTTTCTGCATCTGTTCCATATTTATTGCAATCTCGATTTTGACCAATCCAACCACAAGTAGGAGCATTCACTGCCGAGTATCCAGTTAAATAAGCATCATTATTATTGATTCTTACTTCTTCACAGTTTGTCAAACTGCTACATCTTCCATATATAGAATGAGTTAAATAAGCGGCTGCTCCCCATTCAGTGTTCTTCATC
>CANQXM010000018.1 GCA_947627835.1 uncultured Bacilli bacterium
AGCGATTGCTCTTTATAACCAGAATGTTACTGATGATACGGTATTAAATAATAAAGTTGTTTGTACGATTTGGTCTCAACTTTATCAGTCTTTATTGGAGTCACAAGGAATTGAATCTGTCGTTCAGAGCGCTCATCATGCTTGGGTTGAGTTTAATATTAATGATATGACTTTTATGGCGGATGCAACCAAGGGATCTTTACAGGATTTAGCACGTATTAAAGCTCATGAAGCAACCGAAGGGTTTATGTCTTTGTATGACTATAGTACTTTAGATGATGATGGCGATGTGAAGTTTACTCCTTATGACTGGCTTGGTCAGCAAACATTTACTTCTGTTCTTGCTGATATTGATCAAAGTTTGGGATACATCAGTGATTCTTATAATCAAGTTCTTTCTAAAGTAAAGGATGAGTACATTCAAACGCATTTTGATATTCAAGATGGCGATTTAGCGGGTAAGTTAGCGAAGAAGTTAGAAGTTCTTTCTTTGGAAGCCAATATGGATCAAGCTGGAATTGTGGAAAGTAAGAGTTATTTACTAGATTATATTCGGGGATCTTTAAGTGAAGAAGAAAAAGCGATTATTCATGGAACGGATATTACGAGAACTTTAAAAAATGGGCAAGTGGATGTAACAAATATCACAAGTATTTTGCAAAGTGATGGTAGTTATAAATATTATGCACTACATGAAGGAATTGGTTTTAAAGAGATTAGTACTACAGAATTAGATACTTTATTTGCTAGAGGATTTCAATTACCAGAAGGCAAGCAAATTGATGGATATACTTACCATGCTACACGAGGCGTTATTACTTCTCTTTTGGATTCAATTTTCAAAAAGGGGCAAGAACAAGTTGCAACGCTTCTTGGTACAGATGTAACTTCTGAAATCGAAAACCATCTGACAGAAGAGGAAGCAACGCTACAGGAAACCTATGAATCTGTTTTGACAAAACTTCCAGAACGGACCCAAAGTTATCTTCGTTCTCTTGCAGAAAGAAGCGATTATTATTCTTTAAAAACATTTATGGATGTTTTAGTAAAAGGATATCAATCTAACGATGTCAATGTTCGAAAGATTGTTGAAAATATCGATGTATTAGGTCAAGTTTTGGATATGAATTTAATTGATTCGTTACAACTTTATGAATCTGCTTTTCGAAATGATAATTTAATCGATGGTGGCAATAACGCGGTTATCTTTACGGAAGTTGGAAATGGTAAAGAAGTTTTTGCACATGAACTTGGGCACACGTTATGGGCGCTTATTAACAATCAATCAGTTCCAGAAGAGTATGCTTCTGTACGAGAAGCAATTTTAGCAAAGTGGAAAAATGACCCAAGTGAAATAGAATCGTTCTTACAGGAAGCTAGAAATTATAAAGAACAGTTATGGGATCAATTTATTGAAGATCGAACTGCTTATTTCCAGGAGCATGAAGAAGATATTCGCACACGTATTAAAAAGTTAGTGGAATCTCAAGTTACGGGCGAAAAATGTATTCTTGATGGGGAAGAAGTGCGTTTATCTAGTGAACTACGGGAAGTACGAAGTGTTTTTGGTTCTGATTATGCAGATATTCTTAATCGTGTAGAAGAACAGTTATCTTCTTTTGGTGAGAATGCGGATGTGGATGCCATTGTTTCAGATTTAATTGCACCTTTATCACATTTATATCGATATAAGTATACAAACGCTAATTTTTATTATCTTTGTGATACGAATCCTTCTATGCAAATTTATGATACCGTTGCCGGTATGATTGATAGTATTTTTGAAGGAGAGAATCCTTATTATCAAACGATTTATGATAATGGATTTATTCGTAGTCATACCAAGGATTATTTCTCACGTTCTAATTTGCGTGGGTTTGATGAACAGATGGCAGATTTTACACGTATTAAGTTCTTTGATCAACGGACTACTTATCAAATTGTTGAGAAGTTAATGGGAACTGAGTATTTAGAGATGATGAATACAAAACTTGGAGAAATTGCTACATCGATGGAAAACGGCGAGTACGCTTATGTTAAGAATGCAGTAGATACTCTTTCTAAATTTCATGTTGATGATTTACTCAATTCGCAGATGAATTTGGATAGAAGCAGCAATGAACTAGATGCTAAAACTATGCGTAGTGTTGTGGATAAACTTTATCCTTATGGGGTAACCTATCGTCAGGTGTCTTCTACGAATAATCATCCGGATTTTATTAAGTGGTTATCTACTTTAGATATTCAAGAAGATATGGGTGAACAATTTCGCAGTCATGTTAAGAACTTATTTGCGTTACAAGATCATAAGCAATATTTAAATTATTTTGCGTGGTTATGTTCTAGCGAAGATCATTTTAAGTTAGATGGTGCAACAATTGATCTTGATTTATTTAGAGATCCCAATGTACGCAAATTAACTTCTAATGGCATTGATATTCTTTCTCCAGAGATTTCACAAATGATTTTTGATGGACGTAGTCAAGAGTTAGTGAACTTTATTAATAAGGTTCAAAGTGGTGGTCAATTTTTTGAACAGGCATTTATTCATGCTGATCCATCCATTGATTCAGAGCTCTATTATTTAGTAAAGAATAATTTACAAGTTCCATCAAATGTTATTTCCAAAGCCGAAAGTGGAAGTCTTACTTTATTTGAATATTTTATTTATGGACTTGATCAGAAATATTCTTTTTCTGCTCTTACGGAATTTGACCAATCTGTTATAGAGAAATTTGGCGTTGAAAAAGCTAAAAATTTAGATTTTCAATTATTATCAAATCTTCTTAATTCTGATTATGCTGATTTAACAAAACTTTTACTTACGATTGATTCAGATACAACCGATTTAAATGGGGCATTTTATGATGCTATCAAAGATCGGATTCCAGCAGTTTATTATTCTGATAGTATGAATAAGGCTTATCCGAATCGTTCTTTTGATCTTGATTTTCGTTTACTTGCTAAGAGTAGTGATGATTTAGAGTGGAATTTTAATCATGGGCAAGTAAAAATTAAAGATTTCCTTACCAATTGGAATTTATTGAGTGGTAAAGATTTTGGCTATTATTTATATCAATATAATTCTAATTTTAGTAATGCTGATATGCAAATTACAGAAAGTCAATTTAGATCATTTATGAATGATTATCGTTCTTTGGCAGAAGATCCTTCTTACCGGTTTTATCTTCGTGATGATTCGCGGATGTACCGACTTATTTATGAAGTTAGTCATCAAAGTGATACAACGGCGAAAAATCGTTTATTTAAGGTTTTGGGAGAACTTGGTGAAAAAGCACAGAATAGTCAACTTACTTTAGATGATTTTCAGACTTATCCGTTCTTATTGGATTTCTTTTCAAATCAAAATGTTGTTTATTATCTTACGGATGATTTTAGCTGGCTTGCTGGTGCTTATATGAATTTAGAAGATACTCGTTTAGCAAATGAACAACGATTAAAGACGATTGAAGTTTATCAAGAACTTTCAAATACAGTTGTACAAAAGAATTTTAAAAATTATATTAAGCGAAATATTGGTCATATTCATTTTCCAACGATTCAATCGATTGTCGATGTATATATGGGACTTGAAAACTCAAATGCCATCGAGTTATCGAATTTTCAAGATGAGTTTGCTAATATGATTTTAAGTACGGATCAACCACTTGAAACCTTAAAGCAAATTGAGCAAATCTTTTTACAAAATAATTTGCCATTCTTTGCCAAAGTTTATTCTTGTTTTCAAACTATTTATCCAGATTTAGTTAAAGAATCTAAATTTGAGTTTTATGAAAGTAGTCTTCTTGCACCACAACTTTTGAATGGGAACTTACCAAAACTTGGTCGCAATTTGACGCCATTGGAAACTCGTTTTGCTGTGATTTTCAATGATCTTATGCGTATTTCTTATCGCTCTCAGGAGCGCAGTTTAGTAGAGTATGTAGAAAATTTGGAAATTGGCAATGATCTTTATTCAAAAGCAATTCATAATGAGTTAGATATTTCTTCTTTGACATCTTCTCAAAATGAAGCTCTTACGACGTTTGTGAGTCATTTAGAAACGCTATATCATAATACACAAAAAGGAAAAGAACACCCGGTTCATTTTCAAGATTTGGATTTAGTAGAGAAACTTAAAATTCTTGGTGATGAATTTCAAACAACGAGTCGTTATGATTTAAAAGATCGGATTGTTCGTTCCTTCTTCTATTTGGGTGGTATTGAAAGTTTTCAAGATTTAAAGCAAGCTATTTCTAATGCTAGTATAGATTTGGAAAAGCGAACGAATCAAGTTCTTTCTGAGATGGATGCTAATGGTGGTATTTTTGAACTTCATGCTGGAGATTTTATTCGGGGAATTGGAACTTATGAAATTTTTGGTAGTACCTTAGAAAAAGGAAATGTTAGTAAAGAATTTTTAGGTCCTATTAATGGTACTAGTAATTCCGATATGACCCCTTTGGATGTTGATTTTTCAATGATTACAGAGAATACGGATATTTATCATGCGATAGCAGGAACTCCTACTGATTTTGATTTTGGTAATTTGTTTGTTGTGATGAGACAAGATAATCCAAATCTTAATATTACTCGTAATCAACAAGGAAATGTTTTGGATGCGAAGTATGATCCTAGTAAGATTGAAATGTTTCAAAGTGATTCTGTAAATCATTATGGAGGAAGAACTGGTTTTGCTTTTTCAGATATTGATGCAATTATTTACAAGGAAAATCGTCCGATTGATTCAAAACAACCTTATCTTGCAGATGGATCTGTGAATTATGAAAAAGCGTTGGATCCTTTAAAAGATGATTTATCGATTATTAAGTTTGAACTTGCTAAGAAAGGATTTTATATTCCTGTTGTAGATTTTAGTGGGAAGTTATTATTTACGAAAGAAGAATTTCAATCTTTGCGAAGTCAGATGGATGGTTTATCTTATTTTGGAATTGATACTTATCAACTATCTGATCATTTAGTAACGGATGCTATTTCAGATATTGCAAGTCATATTACCAATGAATCCATTTTAGAAACTACTTCAAAACGAAATAAAATTGTTCATATTGTCGAAGACGTTGTTCACAATATGGGTTATCAACTCAGTACGACACTTAGTCAGGATTTATCTAGTGGAACGATTGATTTTATTGATACTGGATCAACCGGTCGAAATACCAATGTTCCGGGTGATGGCGATTATGACTTTATGATGCGTCTTGATGCCTCTATTATGAAAGATAGTGCTTTACTTCAAAAGGTAGAGAATGCCATTTTTGAGATGATTGGTACTTATCCACATACAGAAGCAATTCGTACTTCTAAAGGAGATCTTCGTTTTAAAGATGTTCAAATTGATGCAGATACGATTGTGGATATTGATATTTCTTTTGGACCAAAGACAGATAAAGTGAACTATTCTTCTGATTTGAGCTTAAAAGATCGTTTAAATACTATTCAGAAATTATTTCCTTTGCAATATGAAAGTGTGATTGCCAATATTATTGCTGCCAAGAAAGTGTTAAAAGAAGCAAAAGTTTATAAGCCAGAACATTCTCATGCTTCTGAGGATGGACTTGGTGGTATTGGAGTTGAAAACTGGATTTTACAAAATGGTGGTTCTTTCTTAGATGCTGCTAAAAATTTTGTGGATGCTGCAGAAGGTAAGGATTTCCAAGAATTTGTGAAAACATATTCGATTTGGGATTTTGGAGAAAATTATTTCTCAGCTCGTGATGGCAGATATACGCATGATAATTTTGTTGCAGATAATATGTCTTCGAGTGGGTATGAAAAAATGGTTTCGGCTTTAAAAGCATTTTTAGCTAATCCAGATGAAACCATTTATCGTGCTATGGGTGATTTCTCTCATTCTTTTAATGTTCGTAATGCAGATATCAACATAGAACGTGCAAAAATGGATACTCCTTCTTCTTTGACCGGAGAATCTTCTGAGGTTTCTAGTAAACTACAAAGTTTGAAACAAGGATTTGCAGAAAAAGTCTTTGGACTTCGAAAAGATGTGGATGGTTATGCTGGGGTTGTTGGAGAAGTGGAAGGTAGTCTTGTTCAAAATTTGTTTATGAAATTGAACCTTGATGAAAATCCCCAAATGGCAGTACAAACCATTGATGAACAAATTGCAACTGCTTATGCACAGTACAATGCTTTACTCAAGCAAAATCCTTCGTTACGTCAGGTTCTTTCGGTTTATGACAGCTTACATGAGGGGGCTACCTTAGATGCTTCGGTTCATTTTAGTGAAGAAGAAAGTAGAATTTTGTATTTACATCATTTATTATCTGAATTAAATACATTAAAAGCACAAGCTACTGAATATGCACAGATTGCTATGGAACATCCAGAGTTCTTAGAGCAACTTGAAGATGACATGATGGATACGGAAGAACTTCTTAGAACAACGGCGCCTTTACGTATTACTAAAAAACTTCGAAAGACTGCAAAACTTGGTGATAACAATTCTTCAAATCGTTTATATGATGTGTTTTTAGGACTTCGCAATAAACTTTCTATGGCTGGCCAAAAGTTAGGACTTCAAAAGCTTCAACAGACTTTTGGACATGTTGCAGATTCCGTAGTCAGTTCTTTAGATGAATTTTCTCGTCAATTTTCGGATGCAGTTTTAGGAATTCCTAGTAATTTTAATCAGTTGATGTTAGGAAAGATTGGAGAAATTACTTCTTATTTATCTTCTGATGTTGCTCGAGTACAATTTTCAAGTCATGAATGGGAGCAATATTATGTAGATGCTAATATAGAACTTCAAGAATATTTAGCAACGCATCCAGAGGAAGCACAAATCTATCACAATTATATAAATCATGGAGATTTTAGTTATTTTTATGATCTTCCACGGATTGAAGAAATTTTATTACTAAAACAAAATGTAGATATTTGTGCAGAAAATTATCAACGTGCTTTATCTAAAGAATATAAAACGAAACTTTCGAATTTCCAGGATATTTTGAGTGGAAATACGTATTTAGAAACGCTTCTTCGTGCGTATGAACAAAATCCATCTATGACTTTTGCTAATGAAACGGTTGCTTCTCAAGTAAAAGCACTTTATGAACTTTCAAATGACCTTGATTCTCTTGAACAAGAAATTAAGAAAGCAGAAGACATCTATCATATTTCAGTTAGTGATACGATGGTTTATCGTACGCTAAAGCAATTGGTTTTAAATAGTAAGATTTTTGATGAGAGTGTTTCCGTTGATGATGCAGTTGATACGCTTATGACGGCATGGAAAGATGTGGATAAGAAACATCCTAATCCACTCGATGCTCCAAATTTGTTTTCTACGGAAATTGCTTTGCTATTCCAAGATCCAAAACAATTTATTTTAAGTAAGATTCCGGAGATGATTTTACGGATTGATGCCAATGATCAGTTACTTGAAAGTATTATGTGGTATGTAAATGAAAAAGGGAAAGCAACGCAAAACGTATCTTTTGAAGAAGTTTATAATCACTTTTATAATCATTTGACAGCAAATGAGTTATTTACCATTTCACAGATGCTTCAAAATGAAAATAATCCAATTTATCGTTTAACGGATTTGCAAAAGCATGCGATTGGATTATATACCAAAGTTGCGGGTCCTGTTTTGTGTGCTTACTTAAGAAAAGCAACAACGCATTATTATGGAACGGGATCTTATGAAGGTGCTAATATTCAGGGTGTAAGAGATTTATTAAATAATTCGTTTGATATTTGGAGAAATACTTTAGTTAAAAATCAAGTTTCCAATGATGTGATTCAGAAATTTGATTCGTATCGTTCTATGTTTACGGATCCGGATCAGTTTGTAAAAATCATGGATTCTATATTTGATACGTTCCCAGCACTCGAGCAAAATATTACGGCTTATCGCGTCGTAGATGGTATTTATGTTAATGGTGGAAAAATTCAAACGTTTGATATTGGAACTCGTTTTACGGATGATGCTTATTTATCTCATCAAATGGTTATGGATGCTTTTGCACCGGAGGCATATAATATTGTACTAAAAGTTGAACTTCCAAAAGGAACTAAAGCTGCTTATATTGAAGAGTTTACGGGCGTTAGTAATTATCATCAGCAAGAGTTATTATTAAAACGCGGATATACCTATGAGATTACCGGACCTTTTTATACCGATGATCAAGGACGGATGGTGTTGCCAGTTCGTTTAGTTATTGATAATACAAGACTTGGTAGTGAAATGACAAGTATGGGACTTAGTCAACTTCCTTCTGATAGTCACACTTCTTATTTTGAAAATAGTATGGCGAAGGACATGAAAGGACAAACGGATTTATCTTCAGTTGTTTCTTATATGACCCAAACTGGACTTGACAACATTTTTGAAAGTTCTATGGAAGAGTTAAGAAATTTACATGTCTATGATGATATTCAAATGGCAGAGCATGGATTTGAGCATGTTCGGGATGTTGTTTTCTATTCACTTTATTTAGGAAGTAAACATCATTTATCAAACCGAGAAATGACGATTCTTTTGGAAGCTTCGAAGTATCATGATGCAGGTCGAAATGGAAATGATCATGGAAATAGTGGTGCTTCTGCTGCTGCTACGTATTTAAATGGTAAGTATTCTGCCAAGGACATGGCTCTTATTGAAGCTGCTATTAGTTATCATGCAGTCGATGATAATATGACTTCACTTGGAGAAATTGCAAAACGTTATGGCGTTGGTGTTGATGATATGGTATCTCTTGTCAATATCAGTATGGTTTTAAAAGATGCAGATGCTTTGGATCGCAGTCGGTTTATTGATAATCTAGATGTGAAATATTTGCGTTTAAATGAAACGAAAAATGTGGTACAATCTTCTTATCAGATGCAAGAAATTCGTGCAGAAAATTATTTGAATTCGGCATTAGAACAAAACCGATTCGATGCACAAGATCGAAAAAATTTACTCTACTGGCGAAGTAAAAATGTACCAAATTATTTGATTTATATTCGTTTATTGTATCCAAATTCTTGGATGGGAAAACGAGCTATGCAGCAAATCATAAAGATTTGTGATGGAGGATGATAATGATGGATAATCCAGATTCAATGAAAAATCTTCATTATATTGATAATGAAGGAAATTCGATTGATATTTCTTATGAAGAGTATTTAAGGAAAATCAATGAAAGGGCTTCGTTTTCAGAAAGTTTGAATGTCGGTGATCGGGTGCGACTTCGGGGACAGGATTGTGTATATGAAATCCGGGCGGTTCATTATGAAATTCCTGGCGTTGGTTATTTTGATTATGCAGCAAATTTATTAGATGCTGAAGGAAATTTAGATTTATCAAGTGGTCGAATTTATTACTTTAATCAAAAAGATATACAAGAAAAAGTAGAGAAAAATAAATTGGGAAGATAAAGGAAGGTGCGATATGAAAGAAGAAAGATTTTTACCAATTGGTTCAGTAGTGATTTTGTCTGGTGGAACAAAGCGAGCTATGATTACAGGATACTTATCTGTAGATAATAAGAATACAGAGAAGGTATATGATTATAGTGGATGTATGTATCCAGAAGGCTTTTTAGCTAGCAATCAAACGTTGTTATTCAATCATGATCAAATTGAAAAGGTTTTCTTTAAAGGCTTTGAAGATGATGAAGAAACGATTTTTATGCGTCAGTTAAATGAGATTGATAAAGAGTTAAAGAAATCTTCTAAGAAAACGGAAACCAAGAAAAAAGAAACTAGTAAAAAAAGTGAAAAATTACCTGAACAAGTCGAAGTAGATACTTTGGATATTGAAGAATAAAAGTATTTAAAAAGCAAGAAATGGTTTCTAAGTAAGAAAGATGTTTTTCTTGCTTTTTTTATTTGGTTGTGTTAGATTAATGGTATCGAACACGAAAAGGTGTTTTTATTTTGGAAAAATTGAGGTGGGCATATGGCTAAAAAAGCAAAAAAAGTAAAAGAAAAGAAAGAGAAGAAACCAGGATATTTTAAGGAAGTAAAGATGGAACTTAAAAAGGTTACTTTCCCATCTTTTAAAGAGATTATGAAGTATACTTTTGCAACGATTGTATTTTGTGGTTTTCTAGTAGGATTCTTTATTTTACTTAATTTATTATTGTCAGTAGTAAAGGGGATGTTTTAATGGAAAAGTTATGGTATGTTGTCAATACGTATAGTGGTCATGAAGAAAGTGTTAAAGAAAAGTTAGAGATGCGTACTGAATCGATGGGTATGCAAGATTATATTTATCGTGTAATTGTACCAGAAACAACGGAAATCGAAGTTAAAGATGGCGTTAAAAAAGAAAAGAAGAAAAAGATGTTTCCTGGATATGTCTTAGTGGAAATGGTTATGAGTGATGAAGCTTGGTATGTTGTACGTAATACACCAGGAGTTACGGGATTTATTGGATCTAGTGGAAAAGGTGCAAAACCAACTCCTCTTCTTCCTCAAGAAATTGACCGAATTCTTGCCAATATGGGTATGAGCCGGATGGATATTGAAAGTGAAATGGCCGTTGGAGACAAAGTTAATATTGTTGATGGACCATTTAAGGGTATGATGGGGGTTGTTGATACTTTAGATTTAGAAAACAACCGCTTGAATGTTTTAATTGATTTGTTCGGCCAAGAGACGCCGGTTGAAGTTGAACTTTATCAAGTAAATAAAATGTAAGGCTTCTTTTTATAAATTCCATTTCTTAGAGAAATGGTTTTTTTAATTTACTTTTGATGTAAACCTTGCAAAATCTATTTTTGTGTGATAATATCGATAATGCTATTATATATTTTTATGTAAGAGCCCTTAAGTGGAGGGGAGGAGTGCGGACTTGCCCATACCACTTACACGTGAAGAAATTTTAATAGGAGGTGTCTTTCGTGGCAAAAGAAGTCGTTAAGAGAATTAAATTACAAATCGAAGCAGGAAAAGCTACTCCAGCTCCACCAGTTGGAACTTGTTTAGGACCTGCAGGAATCAATATTCAAGAATTTTGTCAAAAGTTCAATGATGCAACTCGCGATAAAATGGGAGATGTTGTTCCATGTGAAATTAGTGTGTATGAAGATCGTACATTCGATTTTGTATTAAAAACTCCACCTGCTGGATTCTTAATTAAAAAGGCTGCTAAAGTTCAAAAAGGTGGCAAGAAAGGTGCAAATGAAATTGTTGCAACGATTACGATTGATCAATTAAGAGAAATTGCTGCTACTAAATTACCTGATTTAAATGCTTATACTGTTGAAGAAGCAATGAAAATTATTGAAGGAACAGCAAGAAATATGGGTATTGCAGTTAAGGGATTAAATGATCAAGAGATGATGGAACAAGCACAAGAAGCACAAAGAGAAGAAGCAGAAAGAGAAAAACGTGAAGAAGAACTTGCTGAAATGGAAGCAGAAGCTAAAGAAGGAACTAGTGCTGAAGTGGAAGTTATTGGTAAGGAAGAAACTGAAGAAAATACTGAAGAGTAATGATTTTATAAATAGTCCGCTAATAAACCACAGTTAGGAGGAAATTATGAGAAAGTTAAGTAAGAAATATGTGGAAGCTTCTAAAAAAGTAGAAAAGAATCAAGAATATTCTTTAGAAGAAGCAATCAAATTAGTAAAAGATACTTCAATTACGAAATTTGATGGATCTGTTGATTTTGCAATGAAACTTAATGTTGATACGAAAAAAGCGGATCAACAATTACGTGGTTCATTTGTTCTTCCTCATGGAACTGGAAAGACAAAACGTATTTTAGTTATTGCAAAAGGGGCTGCTGCAGAAGAAGCCAAAAAAGTTGGTGCTGATTATGTCGGAGATGTTGACATGATTGACAAAATTCAAAAGGAAAATTGGTTTGATTTTGATGTCATTGTTGCAACTCCAGATATGATGCCTGCTCTTGGAAAAATTGGTAAGATTTTAGGACCTAAGGGATTAATGCCAAATCCTAAAACGAATACCGTAACTCCAACTCCTGCTAAAGCAGTACTTGATATTCAAAAAGGTATGGTTGAGTTTCGTACAGATACTTATGGAAATATTCATGGAATTATTGGAAAAGTATCTTTTAGTGAAACTGACTTAAAAGAAAATATGGAATATGTTGTTTCTACAATTTCAAAATTAAAACCATCTACAGTAAAGGGTAAATTTATTGAATCAATTTCTTTATCTGCTACTATGGGTCCTGGTATCCGTGTAGATAAAAATTCTTTTGACATTTAGGAAAGTATTTCATATAATACATTTTAGAAAAGCAAAACGACCCAAAGACAGTAGGGGGATTATTCCTTAATTATCCTACCGAGGGACACTTAAAAGTAGATTTTTTAAGCTTGTCCAGGGGATAAGCTTTTTCTAATATAAGAAGGAGGAATTTATGGCAAGTAGTAAAGTTCTTGAATCTAAGAAAGAAATTGTTCGTGAAATCTTGGATCAATTAAAGAAAAGCGAAAGTGTTATTTTGTTTCAATATCAAGGTTTAACTGTTTCTGAAATTAGTGATTTAAGAAAGAAATTACGGGAAGCTGGGGCTGTTGTACGTGTTTATAAAAATACTTTATTAAAACGAGCTTTAGATGAACAAAACATCAGTTTAGATGGTTTCCTTGAAGGACCAAATGCAATTTTATTTGGTGAAAATCTACTAGAACCAATTAAGGTGCTTTCTGATTTTGCAAAAGATCATGAAAAGCTTACCATTCGGGTTGGTATCATTAGTGGAAATGTTGCAGATTTAGCAACCATTAAAGATTATGCTAGCATTCCATCTTACGAAGGACTTCTTACAATGTTATGTCGTGGTATGATGGAACATGTTAACAAGCTTGCGATTGGTTTAAATCAATACGCAGAAAATTTAGAAAAGTAGGAAAGGAAGATTATAAATGGCTAAATTAACAAAAGAAGATTTTATTAGTGCTTTAAAAGAAATGACAATTCTTGAAGTAAAAGAATTAGTTGATGCAATGAAAGAAGAGTTTGGAGTAAATCCAGATGCTGTAGCTGTTGCTGTTCCTGCTGCTAGCAGTGAAGAAGCAGAAAGTGCTACAAAGACTGTAGTTTTAAAGAGTGCTGGCGGAAACAAAATTTCTGTTATCAAGATCTTAAAAGAAATTACAGGTTTAGGACTTGTTGAAGCAAAAGCATTAGCTGATAATGGTGGAAATGTTAAAGAAAACGTTCCTAGTGAAGAAGCTAACCAAATTAAAGCACAATTAGAAGAAGCTGGAGCAGAAGTAGAACTTGCTTAAGCATGAAGCTATCCAAATGGATAGTTTTTTTATTTGGTCCTTGCGTGAAGCTTATAGATTCGCTATAATAAAAGAGTATGAGAGGATGAAAAGATGTGAAGAATAAAGTCATTTTTGGGGTAAAGATTGCTTTTATTGTTTTGATTGTTGTATGGATATTTCTGGTTTTGATTGATTATTTTAATGTTCGTGGAGAACGAAATCCACAATTTTGTTTGAAAGAAGAAGTTCATGTATTTGATGCAGAAGGTAAACTTTCTAATACTTTATCTATGGAAGATTTTAATAAGTTTACTGATTCACAAAAAGCAGGTATGCTTTATACCTATGAATGTGTAGGACTTGGATATAAAGCTTATCGTTATAATCGGGAATTTAAAGCAATTGAATTTGGACCATTCTTTATTAAAGAAAGAACAAGTGCTGAATAGTAGTACTGGTGGGTGTTTATGGTAAAGTTAAATCGTCATGGTTGGGGACTTCAAGAAATGATCTTACTTTCAAGCATTCTTCTTGCTTTTTTGCTGATTGCCTTTTTTATGATTTCAAGACTTTATGATAATTTATCAGGTATTGAAACTACGAAGGAAAAAGAAAGTTATACGTATGAAGATGTGATTGATACATTAGAAGAAGCTGCTCTTCGATATTATGATGAATATTATGAAAAAGGAGAAGAAGTTGTCATTACCAGTGATCGACTTCGCAAGCATGGGTATGTATCTCTTTCTGAATTAAAACCTAAAGATGAAAAGAGTGCTTGTAGTGGATATGTCGAAGTAAAAAATAAGGAAGCCAAGGCTTATATTCGCTGTTCTAATTATGAAAGTAATGGATATGAGGAGTAGTTTTGATGGATATTAAGCAAATGAAAAGACTGCGGATTGTTTGGGGAACTTTTTTAACCGTTTTAGTTATTTTATTAACGATTTTTGGTTTTGTTTATACCTCTAAACGGACTCCCTATAAAGACGCAGAAACTAAATTAGTAGAAAGCGCTAAGAAATATGTTGATGTGAAGTTTTTGTATCCTTCTGAAAAAGAAAGTACTCGCGTTTCATATAGTGAAATGAAAGAAGAGGGGTACATTGATAAACTTTCAGTAAATGATGATGCTTGTGATGGATATGTCATTGTTTCATCAAATGGAATGACATTTGAATATAAAGGGTATTTAAAGTGTCCGCATTATACAACGAAAGGTTACGAAAAAAAGTAACCTTTTTAAATTTTTAAAAAGTGGGGTAAATATGACATTTTGGCATTTTGGTAGGTGCAAATTTGTGCTTGACTTACATAGGATAGTAATGGTATATTAGGTTTGGTTTAAATTGAGGTTTTACTTCGGTAAGACCTAATTAAATGGGAATTTTGATACACCTGGATGTGTGTTAATTGGAAGGAGGATTTTATGACTACTATTAATCAACTTGTGAAAAAAGGAAGAAGTAAGAAGACTAGAAAGAGTAAAAGTCCCGTATTAAATGTTGGACTTAATACCCTTGAAAGAAAGCAAACCGATCAAACGAGTCCACAAAAACGTGGAGTTTGTACGCGTGTTGGAACAAAGACACCAAAGAAACCGAACTCAGCACTTCGTAAGTATGCTCGTGTTAGACTTTCAAATGGAAAAGAAGTCGATTGCTATATTCCTGGGGAAGGACACAACTTACAAGAACATAGTGTTGTCCTTGTACGTGGTGGACGTGTTAAAGACTTAATCGGTGTTCGTTATCACATTATTCGTGGAACACTTGATACGCAAGGTGTTAATAATCGTAAGCAAGGACGTAGTAAATACGGTGCTAAGAAACCAAAAAATTAATTTAAAAAAGGAGGATAGTTATGCGTAAAAGAAGAGCAATTAAAAGAGATGTATTACCAGATCCTGTGTATAATTCAAAGATTGTTACGAAGTTAGTCAATCAAATTATGCTTGATGGAAAAAAGGGTACTGCTCAAAAAATATTATATGAAGCATTTGATATGGTTCAAGAGAAAACTGGAAGACCTGCAATTGATGTATATCATGATGCTTTAGAAAACGTTCGACCTGCACTTGAAGTAA
>CANQXM010000019.1 GCA_947627835.1 uncultured Bacilli bacterium
CCCGTCAACCAAAATACATGACTTTTTAGTTTATAACACTAATATTATCACATTTTACTCATTATTTCTAGGAGTTTCATTTTATTTGTTAAAAAAGAAAAACAGATGCAAATCTGTTTAACTTACCTGTCTATAAAAATCTCGCATTTTATGAAGTCCTTTTTTCTCATAGCGAGAGACCATTACTTGTGTCATATTTAATTTCTTTGCAGTTTCACATTGGGTATAATCTTTGAAATACCGATAAGAAATAATCTTCTTCTCTTCTGGATTTAAAACTTGAAAAGATTCTTTTAACATAATCTTATCATCAAGTAAAACATCTTCTTTTTGAGATACCACTTCTGAAAGATTTCGCAAATTTGATGAATCATCATCCAAACTACACAGAATGGCTCGCGATGCACAAAGTACCTCTTCCAAAAAATTGCAATCCATCTCTAAAAACAGTGCAACTTCTTCATTACTAGGCATTTTATTTAATTTTTGTGCTAAAAGACTTCTCGATGTTTCAATTTTTCGATACAACTTTAAAGTATCACGGCTCATTTTTAGTTGCTGACTTTTACAAACCATCTGATACATCTCACCATAAACATAGTCATAAGCATACGTAGAAAATTTCGTCGTCATATTTTTCTCATAATGTCGATATGCCTTAATAATTCCCAAAGCCCCTGCTTGATACAAATCATCATAATTGACCCCATAAAACTTCGAAGCTACCTTTTTAATAAGCCACTCATGCAGTAGCACAACTTCTTCATCTGTCATAACTTTCACCTAAACCTTTAAGAGTTCTAAAGCCGTTAACTCATTATCCGTTACTTGAATTCGTGTTTTTAGAACCTTTTTCCGCAAATGTTCAGGTACTTCACAAGCATAGAGTTTTCCTTGATTATTCTTAATCGCACACTTCGTTCGTACCATGGAATCGAGTCCAGATTCATCAATTTGCAAAAGAGAAAACAAATTATATACCAAGTATTTAATCCGATGTTTTAAAATCACCGGTGCTAAATAATTATTAATCTTATAAACATTTTTTCGCGTTAAATTGCCATCAAGTCGTACAAACAAAACACCCTTATGATATTCTAAATCCATATATAACATAGACGTGCTCCTTACAATAAGAATATAGAACAAAAAAGAAGTTGTGGATACAACTTCGACAAAACTAGCTAAAATTTCTTTTTGTAAAGAAGTTAAGAATTCTCTAACACCTGACGAATTTTCACTTGGGCGTTATAAACACTAACTTCATCTGGGAGCATGACATAAGAAGTAGCATTGGAAATGGAATAAACCGGTTTATTGGCATCCGTTCCCTCTAAGGTATTAGCTTCAATATTCCATTCGGAATTCTTTTCTAGTTGTTTTTGTAAAATCATCATAATATTTTCATAAGAGAAATTCGTATCAAAACTTCCTTCTAAAGCTCGTAAAATCCCCGTATAATTTTTTAAAATAGCAGGAGATGCAATCTTCTTAATTAAAGCAGACAAAACCGCTTGCTGATGGGCACTTCGTGTACGATCTCCCAAAGCAAAACTTTTCCGCTCTCTTGAAAAAGCCAACGCCTCTTTTCCATTTAAATGATTCATGCCTTCAGAAAAATCCATGGTAACCCATTCATCTGCTGGTTCATCATAATAATGAGCAGTAAAAGAAGTTTCACTTTCTACATCAATCCCATCCACCGCTTCTACAAGACCAACTAAAGAAGAAAAATTAATCTTTAAATAATAATCAATTTTGGTTTGCATGAGTTCTTCTAACGTAGCAATAGAACAATCTACACCATATAAACTAGCATGCGTAAGTTTATCTTTGGCATCATCCATTCCTTTTAAAGAAACGTAATAATCTCTTGGAATCGAAGTCATTAAAATTTGATGAGAAACCGGATTGACACTAATAATCATATTGACATCACTTCGACTCACTTGATTAATAGCACCATATTCATCAGTTCCAGAAACATACACATTAAAAGATTTTTTTAAAATCTCGGCATCATACTTAGGAACGTCATTGGGTACACGTACAGAAATCGTATCAATCACCTTAGCATGCTTTTGAAACTCTTCATCAATTTCTTCATACAAATTTTTTTGAGCTTCTTCCATGACAATAACGCGAACACTCTTATTTAAAAGGGCATTCACAAGCGTTGCATTATCCATCTCTTCCATGGTTAAACTACAACGTTTTTTAATCTCATCTTGTAAAATCTTAGGTCCTTTGGAAAAGACCATTTTAGGAACCCCAATTTTCCCATTTTTAAATTCGCGTAAACTTCCATAATTGCTGCTATCCAAAACAATCACTTGATAATTTTCTAGTTTTTCTAGACTTTGAAAAGCCCGTCCAAAGAAATTCAGCGTTACCGTTTCATAAAAAATTCCAACTGATAATACACCAGAAAAAAGAAGACAGCAAAGAATCCCCATCAAACGAAAATTCCACTTTTTACTAGATACAAAACAAAAGCAAAGAACATTTAATAAAAGCAAAACGACTAAAATGATTCCCAAATAAAGCGTTGGTAACATCTTCATTCGTAAAACTTGTATAAAAAATAAAATACTGATAACGATAAAAAGACAGGAAAAACTTTTAAAAATAATGGTTTTTTTTAATTTTCGTTTTTTACGTTTTGCCACATCTTTCACCTCTTTTTTCATTATAACAAATGTCTTAAAAATGACAAACCACTTCACAACCATTTGACAAAAATCTCGGTTTTATTTTACAGATAAGGAAACAACATGCTATAATAGAGCAAAGAAAAGGATGATAAAAATGCCAAATGAAGTAACTATTGAAAAAATGCATATGCTTGCAAGTCCCATATTAAAAAGTGCCATTACTAGATTAATTTTAGGAGTAGAGCTTACCGAACAAGAAATTGATTTAATCGCTCACACAAGCGAACAAGATGTTGCTACCGTAGTAGTTCATTTAACCAGTGAACAACTAATGAGTTTGCAAAAACCAAATGCCATCTTAAGTGTTGCTGCTGCCATTTATGGAAAAATTGCCGATTCTTTAGATGAGAAAAATGGACTTGAAAGAAACAATCACTTTAAACAAAGTATGGAAAGCATTAAACTTGCAAGAGCTCGCATTGAAAGTGAAAGTAAAGGACAGAACCGGTAAGGTTCTTTTTTAATTGCCAGTAAGCGTAATTTTAAACATACGCACAAAGACATCCCAAAGACTTGCCAAGTTTGCATCCTTCGCTAAAACAACGTCATCTTGTAATACGATACTTCCCTCTTCATCTTTCACCATAATCTCTCCGACTTTTTCACTTGCTTTTTTAGGAGCTTTCAAAGAATCTAGAAAAACTTCATAATGATAAGTTTTATCATTTTGCATACTCGATTCCAAAATGCGAATATCTCTTGGTACAATCACATCGATTTGTTCTTCTTTTCCCCGTTCTACAAAAATACTTCCAACCACACTTCCTTGATCTAATATTTTTTTAACTTGATAAGAATTAAAGCCATAATTGAGTAAACTAGTCGTATCACTACTTCGATCATCACTTGTTTTAGCACCCATAACTACCGATAAAAGACGCATGTCATTTCGCTTTGCAGTAGTCGTAACACAATAAGAAGCATTTTTGGTAAATCCGGTTTTTAACCCATCGACTCCATTATAAAATCGCACCAAGCGATTGGTATTAACAAGCCACGTACTACTTCCATCCGGCTTTTTTAAATAATCTTCATAAATACTTGTAAACTCTAAAATTTTTTCATGTTTTAAAAGTTCTTTTCCCATAATACTCATATCTCGCGCACTACTATAATGATCATCTTCATCCAGGCCATGCGGATTTTTAAAATGCGTATTAGTAAGACCGAGTTCCTTTGCTTTTTCATTCATCATCGTAACAAATCCATCGACACTACCACCTACTTTTTCTGCTAGAGCAACGACCGCGTCATTCGCACTGGCAACAGCAATTCCCTTTAATAACTCTCCAACTTGATAACTTTCTCCTTCTTGTAAAAATATCTGACTGCCACCCATACTGGCAGCATTCTTACTAATTAACACATTATCCGAAAACTGTAACTTTCCTTCATCAATTTTTTCCATCACCAAAAGCATACTCATGATTTTTGTCATGGATGCCGGTGCTCGCCTTTCATCACTATTTTTTTCATACAATACTTCTCCAGTACTTGTTTCAATTAAAATTGCACTTGGACTGTTGGGAGTTAAATCTTCTTTCGCCCAAAC
Source organism: uncultured Bacilli bacterium (assembly GCA_947627835.1). Taxonomy (GTDB): domain Bacteria; phylum Bacillota_I; class Bacilli_A; order RF39; family UBA660; genus MGBC162267. The sequence continues at coordinate 4,267 of CANQXM010000019.1, forward strand.
GGTTAACAAACCGCTAAGAAATATGAAAAGAAACACACCAAACTTCTTCATAATCCACCCCTTTGTAAACCTTATGAACCAAGAAAAAAAATATGAAAGAAAACCAAAGAAAAAAAGGAGAAAACAAAATGTCAAAAGAAAAGATTTTTATAGTAAAAAAGAAAAAGATTAGTGCTAAAATAATGGTAGGTGAGATTATGAAAAAAAGAAAGAAAAAAAATTATCAAAAAATAGTCATTGTTCTTCTTCTCCTTCTTGTAGTAAGCGGCTGTATAAAGAATGAACTGAAAGAAAAAGACATACCTTACTCTAAGGATGCGATTGAAGTAATGAAAGAAAAAAATATTTATGATCAAATTGCTGAGAAAGAATATAGTAAAACCGTTGAAAAAATGCTAGAAGAGAAAAAAATAGATCCAAAGTATTTAGAAAGTTACTACCAAATTGATTATCAAGAAAAAGAAAATTTCACAACCTATACTGAAAAACTATTAGAAAAAAATTATAGTGCGGAAGAAATTAACAACATTTTTAATTATTTGAGTGATAAAAATCTAGAAAAACTAATGGAAATGGACTATGTTGCCTTAGAAGACTATGTCAAAGTAAGCAACATGGAAGTAGATAAAGTAGATCGTTATAAGAAATACCAAGAAGAAAAAAATACCGACACCCAAACGACGGTAACTTATGTAAACATTGGTCTTGACTTGGAATATTATTCAAACATTCAAGAAATTAGTGATCCAACATCTTATAGTGTTTTATTAAATAAATACAATGCCCTTCCCGATGATTATGCTCCAGATGATTTAGTAAGTTTAAGTATCAATCCCAATATGCAACTAAGAAAAGAAGCAGCCGAACACTACGAGCAATTAGAAGATGCAGCCCTTTTAGATAACGTTCACATCATTCCCTTTAGCGCTTATCGTTCCAAAACTTATCAAACAAGACTTTATAATAATTATGTAGCATCTGATGGCAAAAAGAATGCCGATACCTACTCTGCAAGACCAAGACATTCCGAACATGAACTCGGACTTGCCATTGATGTTCGCAGTAGTGTTCTTTTAGATAATCTAACAGATAGTGATTATGAATGGATGCAAAACAATTCTTACAAATATGGATTTATTATTCGCTATGCCAAAGGAACTACCCCAATTACAGGATACATTGAAGAACCATGGCACCTAAGATATTTGGGAGTAGAACTTGCGACCGACGTTCATACCAAAAATATGACCTACGATGAATACTACGATTTATACCTCAAAAAAAATTAGTTCACGAAAAACTAATTTTTTTATTGCTTATCGGTAGAACCAAATCCACCCGTTCGTTTGCCAGTAACTTCATCCTGATCTACCGTAAAATACTTCATGAAAATAACTTGACCAATGACATCGCCTTTATGAATAACCAAATCTTCCGTATTACAATTATAATATTGGAAAAAGAAATGACCATCATTACTTTCATTGCCATAATAATCAGCATCGACAATTCCAATACTATTCGCCATTATAAAACCTTTTTTTGGTCCAGAACTTCGATTAACTAAAGCAAAATATTCATCATCTTTACAGTAAGCCTTTAATCCCGTAGGAACCAAAGTGGGTTTCATTCCAGGTTTATAAGGAGGAATCACAACATCCTCTGCGGCTTCGACATCATATCCTGCTGAATGAGCCGTCTTTCTTACTGGAATATGAATATCCTTATCTTCATACCCCTTTACAATTTCAAATCCTCTTTCTTTCATACCTTCTCCTCCAAATTCATGGTTATCACATGATTTTCTTCTAATGTTTTTTTCATATCAATAATTCGTTGATTACTAGATCCTCGAAATGCCAAAGTAATATCACGAAGTTCATCTTCATAAGGTCCATCAATTAACACATCAAGATAAGGGAAAATATTTTTATAAATTTTTTCATTTTGAATATCTTCATATACATATCCCGTATAAAGCCAGATGTGTAACCAAGGACAAGCCTTTTTCACTCGTTTGATAATCCAATTCGTCATAAGCGGATTGGCAAGAGGATCTCCTCCTGATAAAGTAAACCGCTTTGCATACCGATGTTTCTTAAAATAATCAATAATTTTTTCTAAAATTTCTTCCGTAAAAATAAATCCTCCATACATACTCCAAGTATGTACATTTTGACAATTGCGACAACGATGTGGACAGTATTGGACAAACAACGTAAGTCCAATACCTTTTCCATTATTCACATCATCTTTAATAATCCCCGCATATCGATAAGGAATATTTTCATAGAAAGAAGTATCTTTCATAACATCATTCCTTGCATGGTACATGAGACCAATTTTGTAGTTTATTGCTATGTTTATAGCGCATTTCGGTTTCTTGTTGTTTTCCTTTATTAAAGGCTGTACGATAATCATTTGTTAAATATCCAGTAACTCTACGAAGTTGTAAAATATTTGTTGATCCACATTTTGGACAAGCATTATTAAATTCATCTGTATAACCACAATTTAAGCAAGTATCATTTGGAACATTGATAGCAAAATAAGGAACATCTTTATCCATTGCATAAGAAACAAGTTCTTCCAATGCTTCAATATTATTTTGAACCCCACTATCAAGTTCAATATAAGTAATACATCCAGCATTGGAATAATTACATAATTGAGCTTCTAAATCAATTTTTTCAAATGGTGATACTTCTTCCCATACTGGTACATGAGTACTATTCGTAAAGAATTCTTTGTCACTAACTTTAGCAATAACCCCATATCTCTTTTGGAATTTTTTCATTGCGGTATAGCAAAGATTTTCAGCTGGAGAATAATAAACACCAATATTTAATTTGTATTCTTCTTTGAAAGCTTTGCATCTTTCTTTAAATAAGCTTTCAATTTTTTTAGCAAGTTCCATTCCTTCTTCCGTCGTTTGATTTTTGCCAATCAAAATTTGTAAACATTCAGCAAGACCAAGTTGACCAAGGGCAAGCGTTCCATGTTTCATAGCGCTTTCAATCGTTTTGCCATCATATCCAGCCATAAGGCCATTTTCATACATAAAACGAGCGGAACTAGGATCTTGACTGCAAATCCAATGATAACGTTCAATTAACATATCTTTAGCTTCATGAATTTTATCATCCAAATAATCCATAAACACATCAATTAAACTTTGACCCTTCTTGCCTTCTTTATTTTCAAACATTTCTTTAGCTTCCATCGCAAGTGTTGGTAAAATAATCGTTACAGGACAAATATTTCCACGTCCATCTTTTTGTTGACCAAGACCATTAATATCAAAGCCATTATAAGTACGACATCCCATCGTTCCCATATAAGTCTTTGGATCATTGACATCATATCCAGCATTGACACTCCAATCGACATTTGCATAATTCGGATATAAACGTTTTGAAGTAGATTTTAAAGCAAGTTTAAATAAATCATAGTTTGGATCTCCTTCTTTGCGGTTAACCCCTTTCATACATTGGAAAATACCACAAGGGAATATAGGTGTACGATGAAGTTTTCCAATTCCTTCAATCGAACAATCAAGCAAGGCTTTAATCACCATTCTTCCTTCTGGAAGAGTACAAGTTCCATAATTAATAGAAGTAAATGGAAGTTGATTTCCACTTCGAGATTGTAAAGTATTTAAATTGTGATACATCCCTTCTACAGCTTGTTTTAATTCCTTATTCGTCATATCATACGCATAACGATAAAGTTTTTCAGAAACATGTACATATAACTCATCTTCAATAGGAAGTAACTCTTCTTTAATTTTGTCTAATTCTTTTTTCTTCGTTTCTAATACTTCTGGTTCAATATAAGGAATTCCCTCCAAGAAATGCTTACGGAAACTCTTTTGAACATAAGGAACCATCGTCCAATCTAAATGCGTAGCACTAACTCCACCAAATTGTTGTAAAGATTGAAGTTGGAAAATAACAGCAAGAAGTTGGAAAGCTGTATTAATAGATTGGGCTGCTCTGACATCTGTCTGACGGGTATTAAATCCATTTGCAAGCAAATCATCAAAAGGTACAGATAAACAATTATGCATTCCAACCGCATAACTATCCAAATCATGAATATAAATTTCATTATTTAAATGATTGTTACGTGACATATCGGAAACAATATAATTGAGTGCATAATCTTTCATAAGTTCGCTTCTTGCTTCACCCATACGTCCACCAAAAGAAGCTTCATCTACATTTGCATTTTGATTTAAAACATTATTTGCGGTAATCTTTTCTTCAATAACTCGCATTAAAGCAGAATTACGAGTCCGTACTTTATTTCTTTCATTCCGATAAAGAATATAAGCACGTGCAACATCTTTTCGATTACTTGCCATTAGTTTTTCTTCGACAATATCTTGAATTTCTTCAACGGTTAATTCTTTATTTAAATCAAAAACATACTTGGCAATTTCTTTTGCTTTCGCACTACCCGTTTCACTTTCTTCTCCATCTACAGCTATAAAAGCTTTGTTGACAGCACTGATAATTTTCTCCTTATTAAATTCTTCTTTTCTACCATCTCTTTTAATTATTTTCATTTCTTCTATTCCCTTCTTTTTTTTCCTTATTTTTAAATGTTACATAAATCATATTTTCATAAATAAATGTTACGATGTCTTTCATAAATTGCATAGATTCTTCTTCCGGATCTAGTTGAAAGTAAGATTCACATCCACCCGCCGAAAATCCTTGAAACTCAGATTCAATTTGCAATTTTGCAAATTCATCCGTACATTCACTACCTAAAACCGAATACCCACCTAAATAATATCCTTTGTCGGTTACATCGAAAATCGTTCCAAAACGTTCTCGATCCAGCTTCGCAAACCGCTTGCATAAACCAGGACGCTGTACGGAAATTAAGGTAAATCCAAGTCCCGTTTCTTTTTTCCATTCATCACATTTTTCGCGTAAATGACGAAGAAGTAGTATGGCAAATCGCTTTCCCTCTTCCGTTATAGGACTTACTTTTTTTAGTAGTTTAGTTGTTTCATAAAGTCCTACATAACCAAGTGCAAGCGTTGAATAACCACCTTTTAAATACTCGTCAATTTTTTCGCCTTTTTGTAATCTTGTAATGGCTCCGTATTGCCAATGAATCGGTGAAATATCAGATACCGTTCCCATTAAAGCACTGCTTCGACACATCAAAGCTTCTTTACATAACTCAAGTCGTTCATCTAACATTTCCCAAAACTTATCTTCATTTTGTTCGCTCATAATGGCAATTTGTGGTAAGTTAATCGTCACAGTTCCTTGATGAAATCTTCCTTCAAAAACAAACTTTCCATTTTTATCTTTCCATAAAGATAAAAACTCATCACCCATCGGACTAAAAACATTCCCTTGATAACATTCTCGCATTTTACTAGCAGAAATATAACTAGGGGTCATACATTTTAAAGAACACGCAAAGGCTAATTTCGTAAGATAATCAAATTTTCCACCTTTTAAACAATTTTCCTCATCCAAAACATATACAAGTTTTGGTGCCATAGGAGAAACATATTCACCATTCTCATTTTGAAAACCAGCTTGATGTTGCTTTAAAATTTCTTCAATAATCAAAGCATTTTCTTTTAAATAGGGATCTTCCATCGATAAATGTAAGAAAAAGGTCACAGGTGCATAACCACTCGCAGTTGGCATCGTATTAATTTGATATTCAAGTGTTTGAACACCCCGAACTAATTCTTCCTTCACCGCTTCTTGGGCCAGATCTTGAATTTGTTTTTTCGAATATTCCAAAGAACACTTTTCCTTGATTTTTTTAATATATTTTTCTTTACTTTTCCGTAAATACTTTCCTAAATGGGTTACATCAATTCCAACCTCGCCCGATTGACTCGCACAAATGGAAGCAATAATCTGGGTCATCACCGTACAAGCAACTTGAAAACTTTTGGGAGTTTCAATCTTGCAACCATTAATGACCGTTCCATTCGTAAGCATGTCATCCAAATTGACAAGACAACTATGAAAAACCGGTTGAACGAAGTAATCAGCATCATGAAAATACAAAATTCCTTCTTCATGTGCTTTACTAATTTTCTCTGGTAGTAAAATCCTTCGCGTCAAGTCCCGAGATACTTCCCCAGCAATATAATCACGTTGTGAACTTGCCATCGTTGCACTACGATAATGATGATCGCCACTCGCTTCTCGATCCGTCTGACGAATAAGTCCTAAAATCGAAGCATCCGTTGTATTTGACTTTCGAATTAACGCCCGTGTATAACGATAAATAATATATTTCTTAGCAAGTTCATACTTTCTCATTGCCATCAGTTTTTCTTCAATAATATCTTGAATATCTTCCACTAGCATGCGTTTTTTATTTAAAGATTCTATATATTTAACGATATTTTCAATTTGTCTACTACTTGCTTTTTCTTCTTCGATGACTTCGGCATTGGCTTTTTGAATAGCAATCCGAATTTTTTCCTGGTCGTAATCGACAATTCGCCCATCTCGTTTAATAACTTTCAATTCCTCACCTCACCACTACACGACTTAATCATAACAAAAAGGAAAAAAATAAAATGTTGCAATTGCAACATTTTTTTGATAAATTAAAAGTAGAAAAACAGGGAGGAAACAAGATGCTAGAAAATATCGCTATTTTAAAAGATTTTACCGAATCCGAGAAAAAAAATCTATTTAACACTTTGTTGTCAAAACCAAATTACTTTACAAAAAATGCCATGATTGCTTATTCGTTAAATAATACGGATTTAATTGGAATTATCATCCAAGGTGAAGGCCAAATCCTCCGTTATGACTACAATGGCAGCCGTACTGTCATTGACACATTAAAACCAGGAAGCATCTTTAGTAATCTTTTTCTTTCAACTTACAATAGTGAAGTAATTGTTACAGCTATCACAGATTGTGAAGTCATCTTCTTTTCTTATGAAGAATTAAAAGAACGTTGCCAGAAAGGTTCTCCCATTGCCAATCACTTTTTAATTAACTTGTTTCAGATTGTCATTAATCAAAACGTCAACCAAAGTGAACGAATTGAACTACTAACCAAACGTTCCATTCGTGATAAACTTCTCACTTATTTTAACTATCTATCCAGAAAATATAGTTCTAAAAGTTTTGATTTAAATACCAGCTATACCCTACTTGCTGATTATCTCGCAGTGGATCGAAGTGCTCTCATGCGCGAACTAAAACATTTAAAAGAAGAAGGCTTCATTAAAGAAGTCAATAAACGAATTACCTTAATCTCATAAAAAAATATAGTCAGACTATATTTTTTTTGGTTTTTCTTCTTTTTTGGGTTTTGGTAATGCTTCTTTTCGAGATAAGTTCAGTCTTCCACGATTATCATATCCCATAGATTTGACAATAATCTCATCCCCAACTTTAACAAGATCATTTGGTTTTTCTACGCGTTTATAATCAAGTTGAGAAACATGAACGAGTCCTTCACATCCCGGCCATAATTCTACAAAGCAACCGAATTCTTCAACCTTCGTAACTTTACCCGTGTAAACTTCTCCAAATTTAACTTCCCGGACTACGTCTTCAATCATTTCGCGTGTCCGTTTAATAATATCCTGATCGGTATGATAAATAATAACGCGTCCATCATCTTCCAAATCAACTTTGACAGCATCTTTATCATTTACCGTATTAACATGGCTAGCTTCCAAAATAATTTTCGTAATCATTTCTCCACCACGACCAATAACATCTTTAATCTTTTCTGGATTAATTTGGAAAGTTTCAATCTTTGGCGCATAAGGACTAAGTTCTTTTCTTGGCTCTGGAATCACCGCATGCATCATATCCAAAATTTCTAAGCGTGCTTTTTTCGCTTGGGAAAGCGCTTCTTTTAAAATCTTTTCCGTAACACCTTTAATTTTGATATCCATTTGTAAAGCCGTAATTCCTGATTTTGTTCCAGCTACTTTAAAATCCATATCCCCCATATGATCTTCAAGGCCTTGAATATCCGTTAAAATGGTATATTTCTTATTATCTTTGCTCGTAATTAAACCCATAGCAATTCCTGCAACCGGAGCTTTAATGGGAACCCCTGCTGCCATTAAAGATAAACATCCAGCACAAATGGTTGCTTGACTACTACTTCCATTACTTTCTAAAATTTCACTGACAACCCGAACGGTATAAGGAAATTCTTCTTCACTTGGAATAACTTGCAAAAGGGCTCTTTCACCAAGTGCACCATGGCCGATTTCTCTTCTTCCGGGTGAACCATAGCGTCCCGTTTCTCCAACCGAAAATGGTGGAAAATTATAATGAAGCATAAACCGTTTAGAATCTTCAATACCAAGACCATCCAAAATTTGATGTTCGCCGATAGCTCCTAAAGTCGTAGTTGCTAAACTTTGCGTCTGTCCTCTTGTAAAGACAGCTGATCCATGTGTTCTAGGTAGTAAATCAATACTTGCTGAAAGCGGACGAATTTCATCCATCTTTCTTCCATCTGGACGCACCTTTTTATTAGTAATTAAATAACGAACTTGATCTCCTTCAATAATCTCTAAAACTTTTGAAACATTCTTAATCTTTTCTTCAAAATCTTCCGCTTCTTGATAAACTTCTGTAAAATGTTCAATCGTATCCGCTTTAATCTCATCAACACGACGATAACTTTCCAATTTATCTTTAATTTGAATCGCCGCTAAGATATCATCACTTGCATATGCTTCAACTTCTTTTTTCAAATCTTCTGGAATGATGGAAAGTGGAAGTTCAATCTTTTCTTTTCCAATATCTTTAATAATTTCTTCTTGGAACTTACAAAGTTTTTGAATTTCCTTTTCTCCAAACATAATAGCATCAAGCATCTCTTTTTCACTAAGTTCTTGAGCCCCAGCTTCAACCATACAAATGGCATCTTTAGTTCCTGCTACCGTAAGTTGTAAACTACTTTCTTCAAGTTCACTAGCGGTTGGATTAATCACATATTCTTTGCCAATCTTACCAACGACAACTCCACTAACCGGTCCATCAAAAGGAATTTCACTAGTTCCTAAACATAAAGAAGAACCAAATAAAGCTGCCATAATTGGTGAATTATCTTGATCAACAGATAAAATTGTATTGACTACTTGAATTTCATTCCGTAATCGTTCATCAAACATCGGCCGAATGGGTCGGTCAATAATTCTAGCAGCAAGGGTTGCTTCATCCGTAGGTCTTCCCTCTCGTTTAATAAATCCCCCAGGAATTTTTCCAACCGAATAAAGCTTTTCTTGATAGTAAACTTGCAATGGGAAGAAATCTTGCGTAACGGCTTCGCCCATGACACAAACGGATAATACAACGGTATCGCCATAGCGAACTAACACCGCTCCATTTGCTTGTTTTGCGAGGTCACCAATTTCAACAACGAGTTTTCTTCCTAAAAAATTATATTCATATACTTTCTTCATTCTAACACCTCTATTTAAAAAGCACTTAAAAAATTAAGTGCCCTATTTACGAATATTCAACTTTTGAATAACTTCACGATACTTAACAACATCGGTTCTCTTTAAATAATCGAGAAGTTTTCTTCTGCGTCCAACTTTAATTTGAAGACCTCTTTTAGAATGAAAATCATGAATGTGAGTCTTTAAATGTTCAGTCAAATTATTAATTTCATTCGTTAAAATAGCAATTTGAACTTCAGCACTACCACAATCTTTTTCATTCTTTTGAAAATCCTTAATTAAAGCAGTCTTTTCTTCTTTTGTCATAATGTTCCTCCTTACTTTTAAATCGGTTTATTCCTTGTATTAGAAAAGAGGACTTCTAAATACCAAGAATAAACTTCTTACTAACAAAGTATATACTACTTTGATAGATTTTTCAACAAAAATCATGCAATCATATGAATAAATTGACTCATGGTCGTAGTACTATGAACTGGATATCTTGGAATGGTATAAGGATTATCACTTTGGGTACTTTTTCGATATCCTCCCACAAAAGCCATCTGAAAGCCGACTTCTTTTAAAGCTTGAATCGCTGTATCATTATAAGCATAGAATGGAAAACAGAAAGCTTTTTTACTACCGGTTTGCATGGCACTCCATTCCAAATCTTTGAGTACATCCGCATAACTAGAGCAAAGCATTTGAGCGCCACGGGTTTGATTCGAGCAAATTCCTTCTTTATGCATATCATAGGTATGACTTTCCACATCCAAATTTGGAGAACGATAATTTTCAATATTCCACCAACCACTAATTAAAAAGAGCGTTGCATGCATATCATATTCTTCTAAAATCGGAATTAACTTATTTCCGTTATGAGCGCCCGTTCCCATGGCTCCATCATCAATGGTAATGAGAACACTTCGAGCAGGAAGCGTAATTTCTTGAAACTTCCACGCCCGATACTCTTCAATTGTTAACGTTTTATAATGATTTTCCTTTAAAAAATCAAGTTGTTCCCGAAATTGTTTAACATCCATACAATTTCCACCGTCACATTGCTCCCCGATACTTCCATCATAAAAGAAATGATAATTCAAAACTGCAATCGAAGTAGCCACTGCACCTTCACTTGGAAGTGAATAAGATAAAGAGGTAGATGGCTTGGAAACAGGAATGCCTACTTCTTCTCCTTGCATCATTTTAAGAATATCTTCTTCACTCGTCTTTTCTGAAACCGAATAAACATTCCAAACCGTTTCATCTTGTCCTTGCAAATTCGTTTTATTAGTAGTTCGAAGTAAGTCATTGCTACTTACAGATGAAAAAGAATAAGCAGAAAGAAGATCTGAAAAAGAATCCGTAAGAAGTAAAAAGGCTCCTTTTTGAAGACGAACATCAC
>CANQXM010000020.1 GCA_947627835.1 uncultured Bacilli bacterium
CTTTATACCACGCGGGAATGCGATGCCCCCACCAAAGTTGTCTAGAAATACACCAATCATAAGTAATTTCCATCCAATGATTCATAATTTTTTCATAGCGTGCTGGAAGAAAGTTGACTTTTTTGTCTTTTTGTTTTTGATTTTTTAAAACCGCATCTGCAAGCGGACGCATTTTCACAAACCATTGTTTTGATAAATAAGGTTCAATCATACAATCGGTGCGTTCGGAATGACCTACACTATGCGTAATTTTTTCAATGCAAATTAAATTGTTTTTTTCTTTTAATTCTTCAATTACTTTTTCACGACATGTAAAACGGTCCATTCCTTCATAATGTAAGGCATTTTTAGACATGGTACCATCAGGATTGATAACTACAATGCGTTCTAGATTATGACGAAGTCCGACTTCAAAGTCATTTGGGTCATGAGCTGGGGTAATTTTAACAACACCGGTCCCAAATTCTGGATCTGCGTGAATATCCCCAATAATTGGGATTTCTTTGTTAACGATTGGCAGAATTACGGTTTTTCCTATGTATTTTTGATACCGGGAATCTTTTGGATTTACAGCAACTGCAGTATCTCCAAATAAAGTTTCAGGTCTCGTGGTTGCTACTTCTAGGTATTCGTCACTATCTTTTAGGAAATATTTTATATGATAAAAGGCACCTTCTACTTCTTTATATACTACTTCTTCGTTTGATAAAGCGGTCATTGCTTCGGGATCCCAATTGATGATTCTTTCTCCTCGGTAGATTAATCCTTCGTTATATAAATCTACAAATACTTTACGAACTGCCATAGATAGTCCTTCATCTAAGGTAAAGCGTTCTTTTTGGTAATCTAGAGATAACCCCAGTTTTCCCCATTGCTCATATATGGTTTTGGCATAGGCATCTTTCCATTCCCAAGCTTTTTTAAGCCATTCTTCTCGGTCCATCGCCCGCGGACTTATGCCTTCTTCTTTGAGTTTTTTATCAACTTTTGCTTGCGTTGCAATACCTGCATGATCCATTCCAGGAAGCCATAGTGCATCATACCCACACATTCTTTTATAGCGAATGATAATATCTTGTAACGTTGTATCCCAAGCATGTCCTAAATGTAATTTTCCTGTAACATTTGGTGGTGGAATGACAATTGTAAATGGTGTTTTTTGATTATTTCCACTTGCAAATAAGCCTTTTTGTTTCCAAGATTCATATTTTCCTTTTTCTACTTCTTGATGATTGTATTTTTTTTCTAGCATGATAATCCTCTTTTCTATCTCAAATAAAAAAGTGATACCATAAAGGACGAGTTTCCCCGTGGTACCACCTTTTTTGATTCTCTTTTTGATAACGCAGGATTCTGCGATTAAACTCCCTAGCTACCTTCTAAAACTCTCTTTGTTTGTTTCCACCAACCACAAACTCTCTTTTGAAAGACTGGTTTTATACTCCTCTAGTTCTTCGTTTTTCTTTTTTTATTTTATCAAATTAATTTAAAATTTCAACTGTTTCAATGACTTTTTCATTTAAAACCACTTCAAGTTTTCCCTTGTCATTAATTCTTGATGTAATTTTATCGTTTAAGCGAATGGTTTGCGGTGTTGTAATCATGCTCGATGCTGCAATATCATAAACATAGAAGGTATTATCTTTTTCTAAAACGTTTAAGTATCTTCCGGTAAAGGAAAGTTTTTGAAAAGGCCCTGTTTGTAAAATGATATTATCTTGATAATCAATTAAATCGTATCCGTTATCACTTTTTACAATGATGTTTTGGCCGTTATAGGTGACGATTTCATTTTTAATGGCCGTTGTAAGAGTTGCTCCATTGGCATCAAGTAAATACCAAAAGTGGTCTTTATAAACTGCAAAGAAATCCCCCATTAATTTATTTTCTTCTTCATCTAAGATATTGGCAGTTCCAATGTAATCATAATCAAATTTAATAGGAATATATGGTTCTTCTTTTAAACTTAGAACGCCGTATTTTAAGTTTTCATTTCCAACGATGAAGGTATCATTTTCAATGCCAATTCCGTAATTTTTTACTGAACTATAGGAAGAAATGACAATTCTACTATCGATAATATCGTATAAAAAGGGACTGGCATTTTTGTTTTCTCCATCAACTAAAAAGGCATAGCGATCATGGATGATGGGAATTTTAGCTTCGGTGTTTGGGTAGTAGTCTAGTGAATAGAGATTGTCATCCGTCGTACTGGTAGCATAATCACAAATTCCATCTGGATTTTTACAAGAATAGGTTCCGAGTAATTTCCCTGTTGTATTGTAAAAATAGAGTTTTCCATTATAGAGAAATTCATGATTTGGATTATCGATTACGGGATGTCTTGGATTTTTTTCATCCATTTTATGTAGAACATAGGATGCCACTGACAATGGTGCAAAGATACATAATAGGACGATGATGGTAATGAAAACCCCCTTTTTTTGTTTTTTATTCACTTACACCACCTTCTGTAGGTTTGATTTCCTCTTCTTCTGGTTCTTTACTTTCTTTTTTTAATTTTACTTCGGTTGTTTTACCATTAATTGTTACGATGGCCGTTTGATTTTTGATTTCAATATCAAAATTATTTTTATCGGTTACTACTAGGTTTTGATCTTTTAAATAATCGTATTTTTCGTCTTTTTTGACGTCTTCATACGCATAAAGAGATAAGTTATTACTTTGAATTACACCATAATAATCTTCATATAAAGCAATGTAATCGTATGCGGTTTTATCAAATGGCGTTCCTTTATATGGATAGAGATAATATTTGTTATCATTAAAGGTTAGGAAATACTCGCCATTATAGTTTTTAATTTTATTGGTACAACTATCGGTGATTTCTTCTCCTTTTTGATTGAGTAATTTATATCCACTACTATCTTGAACTAAGTAATTTAAACCAATTCGTTCAATATGGCTATAATTAAATTCGACAAGGCCTTTTACATCGTTTGAAGTCATTTCAATGATTCCAAATTTGCCACCGGTATTTTCAGCAATAATTTGTAAACTATTGGTACTTACCCAAGTAATTTCATTAGTTTTGGTATAGGCACTGGCATCAATACTATTACTGGTTGTTTTATTTCTTCCTTCCGTAAGATCATATAATATAATGGCATTTCCATCTTTTATGAAGGCATATCGTTTGTTATAAATTGGTAGTGTTCCTAAATCATCTTGATGATTCATTTCAATATCATTATCTGAATAGGAAGATTCTGTGGCAATTTTACAATTTTGCAATTCACTTGTTTCTTCATCGATACTATTTTTATTGTTGCAAGTATAGACTCCTAATTGTTTTTCTTTGGCTTCATCTTCATAGATATATATTTTTCCGTCAAAGTAATCCATGTATTTTAAAGTAGCACTCACTCTTCCTTCATTTACATTGATACTCTTTGCTCCTCCACCTGTAATACGGACATTCATGAGATTTCCTTGATAGGTGATTTCATAGCTTTGTTTCGTTTCTTTTAAACGGTTATTATCGGTATAGACAGAGGTTTGCACGTAATCGGTATTTTTTAATTCAATTGGTTCCGTATGCATTTTATGGCCTTCTGTATCGTATACCATCATTTTCATGTCTTCAATAAATAAGGCGTAGTTATCTATTAAATCAATGAAATCATAATAACCACTATGAATTTCTTTATTGTTGTAATCGGTTAGATGATAATATCCTTCGGCATCTTTGGTTGTTATTACATGGTCGTTATAGTCTTTGATTTCATGTGTAATTGCAGAAGATACATCTTTTCCTTCTAAATCGGTTAAATACCAACGATTTGTTTTTTTCGTTACTAAGTAGAAAGTGTCTTCTTTTTCGTTTTCAATGACTCCTAGATAGTCATATACGTTATTTCCTACTAAAGAAATTCCTTCTTCGGTAAGACGATACAGTCCGTATTCACCGGCATTATTTTTTAAGACAACTTGATTTTCTAATTTGTCATACGCTTTTACTACTTCGTAGGTTCCTATTTTTTCATTACTTTGAAAATCGTATAGCAAAATGGAATCTTTTTCTTTTTCACTATCGTAGATAAAGGCATATTGTTCTAGATAGATTTTGCTACGTTTTTCGACTTCTTTGCCATCTTCATACACGAATTTTGGTTCATCAAATTGATCTTCTTCTGTGTAATAGGCGACATAGCAGTTTTTTTGATCTTTGTTTTCACATTCATAACGACCAATTTCTTCTTTGGCTTTGTTTAGAAAGATTAAGGTTCCATTTTCATAGCGATAGTTGTCTTCTTGAACGATGACATCGGGTACTTTTGTTTCTTCTTTGGTTTCTTTTTTATGAACGATTAAAAAGACGATAAGGCCGATGATGCAAAGGAAAACGAGAAGACTTCCTATTATGATGCCAATTTTTTGAGGTTTTTTTAGTTTGTTCCATTTTTCTTTGAGGGCTGCGATTTTCTCTTTCATGCTTTTTTTCTTTTTTGGCTCGGTTTCTTTTTGTTCTTCGGTTTCTAACGTTTCAATGCGATTTTGAAACTCCTCTTCGCTTTCCATGGCAAAAGCATCCATTTGACTTTCTAGTTCTTCTTCGATGTTTTCGTTTTCTTCTTCCATTCGAAGTTCTTCAAAATTTTGAATTTCTTTGGTGTTTTCTAAATCATTGTGCGGTTCCATATACTCACTCCTATTATTGTTTCATTATAGCATAACTCTTCTATTTTTATAACTATTTTTCCATTTTAGATGATGTAGTAGACATCTTCGATTGGTTTTTCTATTTTTTTGTTATTGCCATATAGGAATACTGCAATGTTTTTATTTTGGAAATATGCAATTAAATTTTCTGATGTAACGGGCGATAGTAACCCAATAAAGTCATAATCTTCATAGGTTGCTTCACTATTTAAGACATAATTTAAAACACCAAGTTTACAGGGTGGATTTTCTTTTTTTAATTTTTTAATAATTTTTTTATCAAAGGAATCAATGTAAACATTTTTATTCGGATATTTCTCTAGTAGTTTTTTCAGTTTTTTTACATCTAGATTTGGTTCTTTAATTTCTAGAAGCATAATTTTTTCTGTTTTTAGTTTTAGGACTTCTTCGAGGGTGGGAATTTGCTTGTCTTTTATATCTTCCCATTTTAAATTCCCAATGTATTCTGAACCTAAAAAAAGATTGTGATAAATAATGAAAACATGGTCTTTCGTTGTTCGAATATCACATTCAAATCCATCATAATCTCTACTTTTTATGGCATTTTGAAAAGCCGCTAGAGTATTTTCTTTTACGTGATCACTAGGAAGACCACGATGGGCAATTTTTTTCATTCTTTCACCTAGTTTAGTTTATGAAAGAATTTTGCTTTTTTTCAGTTTCTTTTTTTAAATTTATGAATAAATAGAAAATAAAAGCAAAAAAGTATTAGAAAAAATTCTCCCAAGAGGAGTCCCGGAATTAAAAAGGGACTTATTTTTGGTTCTTCTTTTTCGATGGTTTCTTTAAAAACTTGTGCTTCTTCTTGTTTTTCTAAATAAAATGTGTAAGTAGCTTTTTCTTTTTCTTTCGTAATTTCAATCGTCATTTTATTTTCTTCATTTTCTTTATATTCGGCGTTTTGAATCGTTACCAAAGCTTCGGGATCACTTACTTTATAGTTTACCTCTACTTTGGTTGCATCACTTTCTAAATAGATGGTATACAAATTGTTTGTTTTTTTGTATGGAATGGAAAGGGTTCCATTTAACACTTCAAATTCTTCTAGATAAATTGTTTCTGCTTTTACTAGTTGTGGAAACAAAAGAAAAAGAATTAAAAACCATCGGATCATTTCTTTCACCCTCTATATGAGTTTGATTAGTATTTCATTCATTACATATAGTTTGTCCGGATTTATAAAAAGATATCCATTTTTTATTTTTAATTCTTTATTTTTCATTAATGGAGCAATGGGATAACATTCACTCAATTCTTTTTGATATTTTTGTTTAAATTCTTGTAAATTGATGCCTTGGGTTTTTCGAAGTCCTAACATCATTTCATTATCCATTTGATCTTCTTTAGTTAATAGTTCTTTTTTGCCATCATATTCTTGGTTTAAGTATTTTGTTAAATTGAGTGTATTGGTATAACGAATAAGATCGATATAACCCGAAGCCCCTAAGCCAAAGCCATAATATTCTCGATTGTTCCAATAGTTTAAATTGTGTCTGGATTCGTAATTTTTTTTAGCAAAGTTGCTGACTTCATAATGTTGGTATTTTTTCTTTTTTAAAAGATGACAGATTTCATCATAAAATTCTCGATCTACTTCATCTTCAATTGGTTTTACTTTATTTACATACAATAAAGTATGTTCTGATAGTATTAAACTATAGGTGCTAATATGTTCTGGGTTTAGTTTTAAAACTTTTTTGATGTCTTCTTTTAAATCTTTTTTGGTTTCAGTATAAAAGCCATAGATGAGATCAATATTGATGTTTGTAAAGCCAAGAGATCTTGCTAAAGCTATTTTTTCTTTGGCACTCTCAAAGGTATGGTTTCTTCCCATCAAAATTAATTTCTTTTCATTAAATGATTCGATGCCAATACTGAGCCGATTTACACCATAGGTTTTTAGAAGTTCTAGTTTTTCTTTGGTAATATCATTTAAATTGCATTCAACTGTAAATTCACAGTTTTTTTCTTTTTTAAAGATTTGGGTAATTTTTAAGAGGTATTCCAGTTCTTTTTCTGAAAGGCAAGATGGGGTTCCTCCACCAATGTAAATGGTACTCATTTCTTCGCCCATATAACGATCGGTGATTTCATTTTTCAAACTGATTAAATAATCATAAACCCATTTGGGATTGTAAAACATTTTACAAAAGTCACAATAACTGCATATGGTTTTACAAAATGGAATATGAATGTATACTGATTTCATTTTCTCACTCACTTAAGACAGCTAGGAATACATCACTGGGTACTTCGACACTGCCAATATTTTTCATTTTCTTTTTTCCTTCTTTTTGTTTTTCTAAGAGTTTGCGTTTTCTACTAATGTCTCCCCCATAGCATTTGGCAAGCACATTTTTCTTTAAGGCACTAATGTTTTCTCTGGCAATTACTTTTGACCCAACACAGGCCTGAATGGGGATTTGAAATAATTGTTTGGGAATTAAATCTTTTAGTTTGGTGGTTATGGCTCTTCCTCTTGCATATGCAAAATCTTTATGAACAATCGTTGATAGTGCATCGACGACTTCACCATTTAACAGAATATCTAGTTTGACAAGTTTACTTTCTCGATAACCAATCATTTCATAATCAAATGATGCATAGCCTTTGGTTGTACTTTTTAGTTTATCAAAAAAGTCATAGACGATCTCTGAAAGTGGCAGTTCATAGTGAATGTTTACTCTTGTTTCATCTATGTATTCTAAAGACTTGTAAATTCCTCTTTTATTTTGACATAGTTCCATGATGGGACCTGTGTATTCTTTGGGTACAATGATATTCGTATAAATATAAGGTTCTTTCATTTCTTTTATTTTAACAGCAGGAGGCATTTTGGTTGGACTATCAATTTGAATGATTTCTCCATTTGTTAGCGTAATTTCATAAACGACACTGGGACTTGTGGCGATGACTTCTAAATTGAATTCTCTTTCTAAGCGACTCATGATAATATCCATATGTAAAAGGCCTAGAAAACCAACGCGAAAGCCAAAACCTAGCGCTTCACTGGTCTCCGGTTCAAAAAAGAGTGCCGCATCGTTTAATTTTAATTTCATGAATGCTTCTTTTAACGCTTCGTATTTGTTTGATTCAATTGGAAAAATTCCGGAGTAAACCATTGGTTTCATCTGTTTGTAGCCATGGATGGGCGTGGTAGCACTTTCTTTGGTATGGGTAATGGTATCTCCGACATGAATATTACTAATTTCTTTGATACTTGCACAAAGATAACCGACTTCTCCGCAGCGCAACGCTTCCTTTTTTTCTTCTTTTGGGGTATGAACGCCCAGTTCGGTGACAATAAAATCGGCATTATTTGACATAAAGCGAATGGAATCCCCTACTTTAATGTTTCCTTCTGAAACTTTAATGAGTGCTACAACGCCTTTATATGGATCAAAGTATGAGTCAAAAATGAGTGCGCGAAGTGGTTTTTCGTTTTCAATTTTTGGTGGGTTAATTTTGGTAATAATTTTTTCAATCAGTTCTTTTACCCCTTCTCCCGTTTTTCCACTACAGAGTAATATTTCCTCTTCTTGAAATCCTAAGACACGTTTTAATTCTTCTTTGACTTTTGGAATATTGGCATTGGGTAAGTCAATTTTATTAATTACTGGAATAATTGTTAAATCCTGTTCCATGGCTAAATATAGGTTGGCAAGGGTTTGGGCTTCAATTCCTTGAGATGCATCCACAACTAAAACAGCTCCTTCGCAAGCTGCCAAACTACGACTGACTTCATAGGAAAAATCAACATGACCTGGGGTATCAATTAAATTTAGTTGGTATTCTTTCTTTTCATAAGTATATTTTAATGATACGGCATTTAGTTTAATGGTAATTCCCCGTTCTCTTTCCAAATCCATGCTATCTAATATTTGCTCTTTCATTTCTCTTTTGGAAATGGCATGGGTATTTTCTAAAATTCGATCCGCAAGGGTACTTTTTCCATGGTCGATGTGTGCAATAATTGAAAAATTTCGAATGTTTTGTTGTGGAATCATTTTTCGCATCCCCTTAGCATTTATTATACAAAAGTTTTTTTATTTGGACAATAACTAGGATTTAAGTAAATAATTTTTTTAAGATATCTCCAAGTCTTGTGAATCCTTCTGCAAAGACATTTTCAATAATGTTTGATACTGCCACCCCTGCTTTGGTCGCCCCATTTGAAAAATCTCTTCTTTGTTCTGCTAGATAATTATTGAGATCAATTTCTTTTCCGTTTTTAATGTCTTCTTCAAATTGTTTCATTTGTTCTTCGGTTAAGGTGGTTCTTTCATTTAACTTGGCTTCGTAGTAACCAGATTGCATGGCAATGGTAAGAGAAATATAAATGATAAATAAAATGCTTAATACTCTTAAAAACCAATTGGGTTTCTTTTTTTCTTCCAATTTTAATCACCTAGGTATTCTTTTAGGGCATTTGCAAGTAAATCTAAGGTGTTTTTGACTTCTCCCATTTTATTGTTTTCTCCACCAAGTTCAATTAATAAAACATGGGGAGAAATATCTTGATTGTAAATTCCATTTACATTTTTTCCTTCTTTTAAAATAATTCCTCGTGAAATTTCTGGAACTTTCGCTTTTAAAAGTTCTTCTATCTTCGATGCAAAGGCATAATTTTTTTCATAATTTGGGTTTTCTTTTCCTATAACAAAAAGAATTTTGGCATAGATTTTTTCTTCCTTTGTTGTTGTGGAAGATTCATAAGGAATGCTATCACGATGAAGATCAATGAAATAATTAAGCGTTGGATTTTTTGAGATCGCATCTTGTAATAAATATCTACTTGCTTCGTAAGAGGCACTATAACTCCATTCATTAATTTCTAAAATTTCTTTTATGTTCGTGGTTTCAACAATGGAAGGAATCGCTAAGTGATTTAATTGCTCGCGCAAGTAGTAACTTCCCCATAATACTGTGGGAGTTTGATCATATTCACTCAATGTAGAATTATCGTACCCTTCCGTTTGATGGGTATTATAAAGATAAATGATGGGTTCTTTGCTGTTTTTCGATGGTTCTGGATCCATGACATAGTCATAAGTTTTTCCAACAATTTCCTCTTCTGTATTTTCTTTTGTTTGCGGACTAATTCCTGTCGCTTTGGAAAATAAGTATTCGGCTGGATTTAATTTAAAAAAATGAAAAATCTTTTCGGGAGCTATACTTTGTTTTAAGAATGTTTCTGTTAATTTTTCTTTTTCTTTTTGATCTAAAAATTTTACTAGTTCATGAAAAGAAATGAAAAACGATGCTATGGTTATTAAAAAAAGAAACAAAATTCTTTTTTTCTTTCTTGTCTTTTGCCTTTTTCCAACAAATCGCTTTCTCATAACATCCCTCTTTTTTAATTATTATAGGAAAATAGATTTGCGTAATCTGTCGAATTATCTTGTTATACTATGATTTATGCATGCAAATAAAAGATATGCTAAAAGGGGCATTTCTTTTTTTAAGTAAATGCTTTCTAAAAGCGTTTTCCCTTCTTGATAAAAGAGGGGAATACCCATACTTAAAATGGGGATGTTGTTTATATTTTCGGTGATTTCTTTATCTTGGGAAAGAAAATGGTTTGAATAAGGGATTGTATCTGTAATTTCAATGACGCGATTTAGGTAGTTCCTATGGTTGGTTACTAGGGTATCTATTTGCATAATCAGATTGGGGTGATGGTTTTTTAATACATCGGAAAGAAAATTTGCCGACAGCATTCCTCTTTCTTCCATTTCTTCAGGATTTAAGATGAGAACTCGGTTCTTTTTTTGATGGAGAAATTCTTCGGTAATTCGATGACCGAGGGAATCTATTAAAAGTTCATTTTTCCCCATACCTAAGATTAAAATAGTCGACCCATGGTATTTTTCTAGAAACTTTCTGATAATTTTTACTACTTCTTTTTGAATTTTTTGTGGATTTTTAAGAAGGGTATCTAAGGAAAATTGAATGGCATAGTAGTCCCCTTCTTTTTTCTTCATTTTGTTGTTTTTTAAAATTTTTTCTTGATAAATTTTGATGGTTTGCGGATCTGTGTTTTTCTCTATTTCTTTTATGCTATCTAAATATAGTTTATTTTTCATTTGCTCACCTTTTTTTATTTTAAACATTATCTTGATTTCTATAAGTTACAAATGCCTGTTTTGCTTGCATTCCTCCTATAATTTTGTTAAAATGGTATTTGTCTAAAGAAGGGAGAGAAACAAATTGGCAAATATTAAAAGTAGTAAAAAAGCAATTAAAGTAATTGCTAAGAAAACCGAAAATAATCATGAGTTAAAAGCTCGCGTTAAAAATTTAATTAAAGATTGTGATAAAGCTATTAGTGCAAAAGAAGTAGAAAAAGCAAATGCCTTACTAAAAGATGCAATTAAACATATTGATCAAGCTGTAAGCAAAGGCTTTATGAAAGAAAATACAGCAAATCGTCAAAAAAGTAGATTGTCAAAAAAAGTGAAAGAAATGGCTTAGATGCCTTTTTTTTTTGCCTTCTTTTTGCTACAATGTTGATGGGTTTTTATCCTATATTTTATAAAAAGGAGTTGGATACACTTGCGTTTTATTAAAGATAATTTTTTAGCGATTTTTTTATCAATTCTTTTAATTTTTTTATTTTGCCACGCTTCTTTTATAAGTAAGCAGTTGGTTTCTCTTTTATTTCAAGACCGCGTTTCTTCGATTCCTATGACGGATTCTTATACGAAAAAAGGCGAATATGCTTATGTAAAACCAACTTCTTCTTTTACTCCTTATAGCAAGGGAGATATTAAACGCATTTTTTATACGATTGTCGATGCTGGATGGAAAGATTTTACTTTTTATTGTCCTCATGAATATACCAATTGTATTTCAGATATGAAAGAGTTTAGTCAGGATCAAGATTTACTTACCCATATTAATAATTACGTACATCCATACCATAGTTTTTCGAATATTAAGACTACCCTATCGGAAACGGGTGAAGTAAAAATTGAAGTTTCTTATTTATATAGTCCGGAACAAATTACATTGATTGAACAAAAATTAGATCAAATTATTAAAAATGAAATTGATTCTACTGCTTCCTTGTATGATCAAATTAAAGCGTTTCATGATTATATTATTGATCATACGAAATACGATGTAAAAAGAAACGATGAAGGAACGAGTTCTTATCTTTCTTATTTAGCTTATGGACCGCTCATTGATGGATATGCAACTTGTAATGGGTATACGGATGTGATGGCACTCTATCTTAACCGATTGGGATTAAAAAATTATAAAATTGCTACTACTCAATCTGAAGATACGAAGGAAGGCCATGTTTGGAATGCCGTCTTTTTAGATGATGAATGGCTTCATCTTGATCTTACTTGGGATGATCCCGTTAGTAAAGATGGCAAAGATTATTTACAACACAAATATTTTTTAGTCAATAACGAAGAATTAGAAGAAGCTGATCATGGTGAGGTTGAAGTTTTAGAACATCGCTTTGATCCGAGCATTTATTTAGAGTTTCAAAAAAACCAGTAAAATTACTTTGCTGGTTTTTCTGTTTTGATAAACATGGCATCTCCAAAGGAGAAGAAACGATATTCATTTTGAATGGCTTCATCGTAAGCTTTAAAGATTTTTTCTCTTCCTGCTAGCGCACAAACTAACATCATTAGTGTACTTTTCGGAAGATGGAAATTGGTAATTAAGCAATCGATGGCTTTAAATGTATATCCAGGATAAATAAAGATGTCTGTATTACCACTGCATGGGACAAATTTTTGATATTTGGTCATGATGGTTTCTAGGGTTCTTGTTGAAGTGGTTCCCACGGCAATGATTCGTTTGTGATTTAATCGGGCATTTTCTAAAATTTTTGCATTTTCTTCATTTAATTCGTAGTATTCGCTATGCATGTGATGTTCTAAAATGTTTTCAGTTTCCACTGGACGAAACGTTCCTAAGCCGACGTGTAAAGTTACGGTTGCAATTTGGACTTTCTTTTCTTTTAATTCTTCTAATAATTCTTTGGTAAAGTGTAACCCAGCGGTAGGAGCTGCTGCACTTCCAATGTTTTTTGCATACACGGTGTTATAACGATCTTTTTCTTTTAATTTTTGATGAATGTATGGAGGTAATGGCATTTGACCTAAGGCATCTAATATTTCTAAAAATATTCCTTTGTATTTCATTTTAACAAGAACAATTCCCTCGGTTTTCTTTTCGATGACTTCTGCTACTAACTGATCGTTTCCAAAGGAAATTTCTGTCCCTACTTTTAATCTTTTAAAAGGTCTTGATAAACATTCCCATGTATCATTTTCTTTTTCTTTTAATAGAAGTAATTCAATCGTAGCTTGAGTTTCTTTTTTAGTTCCAATTAATCTTGCAGGGATGACTTTGGTATCATTAATAACGAGGACATCGCCTTCTTTTAAATAATCTTTAATATCATAAAAGTGTTTATGTTCAATGTTTCCGGTATCTTTATCAAGAATTAATAATCTGGATGCCGTACGATTTTTTAATGGCGTCTGTGCGATAAGATGTTCTGGTAAATCGTAATTAAATTCTTCAATATTCATGGATATCACCGCATTTCATTATAAAAGAAAAGAAGAATTTTGTCTATTCTTCTTTGTTTTTTTGTTCTAATTTGCAAGCTTTGACAACGTTTTCTAAAAGCATGGTAATTGTCATCGGTCCGATGCCTTTTGGTACGGGTGTGATGTACGAAGCAATATTTTTGACCGTATCAAAGTCGACATCTCCTAGAATATGGCCGTCTTTTTTAGTGATTCCTACATCGATGATGATGCTCTTTGGTTTTACCATTTCTTTGGTAATAAAATTGGGAATTCCGACCGCACTTACTAGAATGTCAGCATGGGTTGTATATTCTTCTATCTTTTGGGATTTGGAATGTAGCATGGTTACGGAAGCATTTTCATTTAAAAATAGATGCGCTAGTGGCTTTCCGACAATGTTACTTCGTCCTAGAATAACCACGTTTTTTCCTTCTATTTTGATTTGATATTCTTTTAAAAGACGAAGTATTCCTTTTGGGGTACACGGAACAAAACCTTCTTCGTTATCCCATAGGGCTTTTATATTTCGAGCACTTAACCCTTCCACATCTTTTTCCGGTTTTATGGCATTATCCAGTTTCGTTTCATTTAGGTGTTTCGGAAGTGGCCGTTGAATCATAATTCCATGAATGCTTTTGTCTTCATTTAATTCTTGAATTTTTTTAAGTAAAGTTTCTTCTTCGATGGTTTCTTTTTCATGAATGTATTCATATGAAATTCCTACTTCTTCACAAGCTTTCCATTTATTTTTGATATAAATGTGCGAATTTTCATTTTCTCCAATTTGAATAATGGCTAATTTGGGTTTTATTTTTTCTTTTTTTATTTCTTTTCGTAAATTCTGCCGTATTTTTTTAGCAGTTTCATATCCATCTAAAATCATATAACTCCTAAAACAAACTTTTATTATGAGCAATTCTTAAGTGCTCGTAGCTTTTTTCGGTGACGACTCTTCCCCGTTGGGTTCGTTTGACAAAGCCTTCTTGAAGTAAGAAGGGTTCTACTACATCTTCGATGGTTGATACTTCTTCACCAATGCTCGTCGCAATGGTTTCAACACCAACGGGTCCTCCGCTAAATTTGGTAATGATCGCCATCAAGTATTCAATATCAATGGCATCTAGTCCATATTCATCTACTTTGAGTCTTTTTAAAGCGTCGATGGTGGTTTGTTCATCAATTGTCTTTATTTTTTTTACGAGAGCAAAATCCCGAATTCTTTTAAAGAGACGGTTCGCTATTCTTGGAGTTTTTCGACAACGTTTACTAACAATTTTCGCAGCATTATCTTCAATATCCATGTTTAAAACGCGACTGGTTCGTTTGATAATTTGAAATAATTCTTCATCTGAATAATAGTTTAATTTGGAAACAATTCCAAAGCGATCACGAAGTGGGCTTGAAATGTCACCAGCTCTCGTGGTTGCTCCAACTAAGGTAAAAGGTGGTAAATCAATTTTGATGCTTCTACTTCTTCCATCGGTGTTAATGACAATATCGAGTTCAAAGTCTTCCATCGCGGGATAGAGGATTTCTTCAATAAACTTTGGCATCCGGTGGATTTCATCAATAAAAAGAACATCCCCTGGTTCTAGGTTTGATAATACTGCTGCTAAGTCCCCACTCTTTTCTAAAGATGGACCACTTGCGGTTTTGATTCCTA
>CANQXM010000021.1 GCA_947627835.1 uncultured Bacilli bacterium
CATGCTCTTCTACCCAAGTCGTTGGATAATGAAAAATACTCTGAGATAAGGTATAGTATGGCTCTTCCTCTTCCTCTACAATTTGATTATAACAAAATCCATCCAAAGAAACGGGATAATACGCATCGCTCTTTCGTTTAATCATCACCAGATCCTTAACTTCTTTGACATCCTGCTTAATGGTTTGATAAAGGGCATCATTTTCATCTAAGATTTGAAATTCATAAATATCATCTACTTCTGGAATATAAGTTCTCCGACAACTTCCACTCGATTGAACCTCGGTATTTAAAACAATATACAATAACCGATATAAATTTCGATGAGGTTCTCGCATATCTTTGGTAGCAGAATAAATATGACTAATCAGATACTGCTCTAAACTTAACTCCGTAGCTTCCCCATCTTCACCAATGGTAACCGTCATCTTCGTACACTTTGGTGCAATATATCGATTGGTAATACTAGAAACAACACCACTAATAGCAATAATCGCTGCACAAAGAACAATCACAATCAAAACCGTAATACTAATTGCTGCAATCGTTGGATGAGAAAAAGAAATTCCTTTTAAAGTAGTCCAAGAAAGTCCTTTAGGAACTTTTCCAGCTCCCGATGGTTCTTCTTCACTTTGCTCCATTAAATAATCTTCTTCCGTGGGTAAATCAGAAGAAACCTCTTCTGAAAGCGTTTCCTCATTTTCCAAATTTTCTGTTTGCATAGAAGATTCTTCTTCCAAATTATTTTCTTCTTCTAAGAAATCATCATCATAATCTTGCATCTACTTCACCACCCAACGAATAACTATTACCATTATAACAAAGAAAAAAAACTTGTGAAATACTTTTCATACAAAGAAAAAAACCTACATGATATAGGTTTCTTGCTATAGTCCTCCACCCGCACCAAAAGAATCTAATTCTTCTTGGGTAACAATAATATTAATACGCATTCTCCGGTTACCACAAACAAACAACGCTTCTCCTTGATTATAATATTTAATACTATCTTTTTCTGAATCATTTAAATCAATCAACTTCGATAAATCATCAATAGCTTGCTTACGAAGTCCCATAATTAAATAATAAGAAGCATTATCAAAAATCGCTTTTCCATGAGTAATGACATTAGGTGCTGCAAAGTCAGTAGGTTGTTGTGTAATAATAATGGTTCCGGTATTGTACTTACGACTACGACGTTGAATTTGTGCTAAGAACTCAGCTCCTAACTCATTTCTAGTTGAAAGTAAAACATGAGCTTCATCCACATATAAAACAGTATTAATAGATGGATCCAAACACAAGCCCCAAGCATATTTCAAAATATTAAAGAATAAAGCATTTTTAATATTTTCATCAGAATTCATAAGTTCACGAATATTAAATACAATAAAATCACTATCAATATGTAATGTAGTATGCCCTGTAAAATAATAACGAAGTTCTTTGACAAGCGGACGAATTTTAAGTTCCAAACGCTCCATAACATCCCGTTCATGCGTTTTTTCTGTCATGGATAAAAGTCTTCCTTTAATCGTTGCATAAACATCATCAAACGTTGGATAATCTTCACTCGTAAATTGAGTATAATCCGTGTCAAAATCAATCTTATAGCGTTTATAAGTATCTTGAACAACCTCAGTAAACATCGTTAAGACATCTTCTTCAATACTTGGTGAATAATACTTCATAAAAGCCTTTAATTGTTGCAAAGTTCTAGTAAGAACCGTATATCCAAGACCTTCATTAATCTCAGATTCATCCGCATCAATAACAATCTCAAGTGGATTAATCATCCCAAATTCTCCACCTTTACCAAGGTCAAGAAAATCTCCACCCATATTACGAGCCATATCTTCCATCTCGCCTTCTGGATCAATACAAACAATTTTATATTCATTACGAATATGACTGCGAACTAATAACTTAGCTGCAGTAGATTTACCACTACCAGAAGTACCAAGTAAAATAATATTCGCATTATTTCGATTGCTTTCTTTCTTAATTTGATACAAAAATTGATTAAATAAAATAACACCACCGGAAAAATCAACACCAAATAAAGTACTATTTCCAGGATCCTTAATACTATCAAAAATAAATGGATACATAGCTGCAATCGTTACACTTGGAATTGGAGTTCCAATTCGATCTTCCACATCTTGTTTTGGGAAAATAGGAATCATGGACTTAATAACCTTTTCCTGTTCAAACATCAAAGAAACGCCACGCATACCAAGCGCATCTAAATAATTGCGAACTTGCATTTTCTTTAAATCAAGTTCATCTTTAGAATCTGCAGAAATCATAACATGCAATTGAAAATCAAAGATACGAGCTTGTGTAGCAACAAGCATAGAAATAAATTGCTCCAAAGATTCATAATCTTGACGAATTCTCTCTTGAATAGTCTTATCATGTTCCGTTTGATACCGTGTTTTCAAATCAGCAATTTCTTTATTAATCATCCGTTGTAAAGTAGATAACTCAATTGGAATGTGCTTGGCAACAACCTTGACACCATTAATATTAGTCAAATTTGCTAAATAACCGGCTTGAATAAACTTTGGATAACTGACAATAGAGAAAATCGTACAATACTTTCCACTCATCATAAAATCCATTGGTTTAAATTCAATCCCTTTTGGAGCTAACTGTGCTTTAAGATTCATTCTGGACTCACCATCCCACTAAATGTTGCTGCATTTCCCCCATTAAAGAAATTATCAATAATCACTCGCAAATCATTATTAGAAGTCTGTGAAGAATTAAGACCACAATTTGCTAAATTACTAATCAAAGAATGGATTCTTTTTTGAACAATATCCATTTTCTTTTCTTTAAACAAAATATAATATTCCGTATCAACGACATTATATTGTGCACTCATAAACATATTGGCTTTATTGATATCTTCTTGAATTAACTTTCTTGAAATATTCGTTTGTGCTTTATTAAATAAAACCTGTAACTGCGATAAATAAACATTGATATCAACAGGTCGATCAGCAACAACCAGCCAAAATTCATAGTCAATCGCGTTATAAAAATTTCGCAAATTATATAAAATATTATCTCGTGATCCTTGATCTAAAATGAAAATATTTTTAGGTTGAATTTTAATCCCCGTTACATATTCTCCATTATCAAGTTGGATCATTCCGTTCATAATTTGTTTAACCGGGATCCAATCTTCCGTCCATTTTGATGCAAGTTCTGCATTTTTATTCTTTGCCATCTCTAATACACCAGCCCTTCCAATAGTACCTCTTTCTATTCATAAAAAACATTACGATATTTGTAATCAGTTGCATAACATTATGATAATTGGGAACAGGAATTACTAAAAATGCTGAAATAAGTGCCGGAAGTAAAACAAGTAACGCCGTTTGAAAATTCATCGATTGAAACACAAACAACAAAATTAACGTAATAGTACATCCTATTCCAAAAACAACCAAATCAATCGGTGTAAAAAAGCCGAAAATCAGTTGTGACTTTTTTGTATTCGCCGGTATCAAATAATTCCCATTCATTCTATCACCTTTTCATTCTATTTATTTCCACCATTATTCTGACGAGCATCTCGTTCTGCTTTTCTTCGTGCTACCTCAGCAGCTAAATTGTTTCGCTCTTGTTCGATATCACCTAATACAGAATCAAAGTTAATTCCAGCACCAGCAGTATCGGTAGATGGAACTTCTAAATTCAAAGAATCTCCTCGACCCATAGCTGTAAGCATATCTTTGGCTTTATCCATTTCCATCTTAATCGCCGTAATATCTTTTTCACTTAAATTAGCAGTTGCTCTTGCAGCGCTGTCATAAACAAGTCCTTGTACATGCTTAATAGATGCTTTGCGAAGTTGATTGTACATAGAATTGTAATCGGCAACTTTGGATTGATAATCAGCAACTGCTTTCGTATAAGCTGCTTCATCAAACACTTTACGCATAATAAGATTTCCAGAAGCATCTCGTACACCCGTACTAACTTCACGGGTATAATCACTTCGTTGAATTTCAGTTTTCTGTAAAGAATCAACCATATTTTTAATAGATGCTAAATTCATATTTTGCGTTAACTGAGTAAATTCAGTTGCTGCTGCAGCATCAACACCTTTATAATCACCAGCATTTACATGAGCTTTCAAATTAATATTCGTTCCATATTTATCAATAATTTTTTCCGTTTCAGCTTTTGCACGATCTTGAGCAGAAAGTAAATCATTCAAAGATTTTAACCTAGATTCCTGTGCTTCAAAACCACCACTGGCCCAATCGCCAACAGAATGGAAGAAATCAGTAACTTGAGCATACGCAACACCCTCTGGATGAGCGATCCGGTAAGCTTCTCTACGATCTCGCGCAGCCGTTGCTCCTTGGGCGCCACTTCGTGCACCCTTCGTAACATCTGCAATATTCTTAGCACCTCTTGCCGAATATCCACCACGTGCTGCTCCAGAAATACCTCCAGTTAAAGTAGAACCAATTCCCCGAAAAACAGCTCCGGTAGCCTGAACTCCTTTTTGTACTCCACTTAATTTCTCATTAGCTAAAATGCCACGAACATTGTTAACTCCATGAACAGCATTTCTTGCCAAAGCAGTTGCACCACCACCAATTAAAGCAGCACCAGTAAGAGCACCACCAGCAGCAAGTTTTGGTAAAATTCCAAGTTTCATGTTACCAGAATCAATTCCTGTAATATCAGAAATAAGTTTCGGTGCTTCACGAACAAAAGCAATCACACCCATGATAACAATCGCCTTTACCCATAATCCTTGCCATGTATTGGTATTAATATTTAAATTGCTGAGTAAATAAACTGCCATATACATTAAGAAAACACGAATAAATACTTCCATATAAGTAGCAAGGGTCTTCTTAAGCCATTTATCAAATTGACTAGATTTTCCAGGCATTGCTCGCATGATAATTGGAATTGGAGCAATAAGTTGTAAAAAAGCAAGACGAATTGTTCGAATTCCTAAATCTAAACAGAAAGAAATCAATAAATAAATTAAAACCCCTGCACAAATAGAAGATACGGGGAACAAATAAGTAGGTTCTACCGTTTTTCCAGTTCCAACTTCTTTTGCACCATCACGGAAAACATTTGCAAGTGAAACAATTTGTGTAAATTTTTGTTCAAAGAACATAGAACTACGAACATGATCCCATGTATAATGCTCCACTGAAACTTTATCTGCCACCATATTCGTAGCAAATCCAGTACCTAAACAAGCAGCTGCAAGCCATCCAAGTGAGGGAGTCGCAGACGACAATACCGCTGCAAGCCCAGGAGCGGCAGCACCTCCAGTAGCTACAGTAGCTCCACTAAGAACAACTCCGGCCCCTACAGCACCTGCTACACCGACAGCACAACCAATTCCGGACGCCAGATTCACTTGACCATGTTCTGCAGTAAATTCCCCCGCATCATATTCAAAATTGATATTATCAGGATTTAAGAAGGCATTTAAAGTAGTTGCTGCAAGCACACCACCATAAGAATCAATACGTCCCTGTGCCATTTCTCTAGCACTAACTACTTCAATTTTACAATCATTACCATTTTCATCACATACTTGTACATTCGTATCTCCGGTACCAAAAAGTAAAACACCAATTAAATCATTTTGTAAAATATAATTCTGTAAATTCCGAGCATACGTAAAAATCGTTGGTAGAAGTCCAATAATAATTAATGATATAACCAAATTCTTAGCTAATTTTGAAAAACTTTTGTCACCCTTCGATAAACTATCCGGATCGACAATTGCCTTTAATAAACTATAAGCAAGAACAAAAAGCATGATAATTCCCAGGATAACATAAATACGTTGTGCAAAATTGTTATAAACAGCATCATTAAAAAATTCTGTTCGAGCAATATTGAGAAAAAGACCATACAGCCAAGCAACAGCTGAATATAAAGCTGAATCAATGATTAAAAACAACTGTACTACAACATTACTTAACATTGTCCATGATACTAACATAACTTCACCGCCTATCTAATATTACAAGTACTAAGCCCATAGAGGCCAAAAATTTCAAACAAGAAATCTAACAAAAATGGTAATAGGAAAATAGCTACACCGGCAATAAGTCGTTTGACAAATCTTCCGTTGGCTTTTTTCATTTCATCTGCATTCTGTGCTGTAATTGCTTTAATATAATCAATCGTGGATAAAACAATTACCAACAATGGAGCCAAAAATTTTAAAACTGTAAATATGTCCTGAACAAAATTTCCAAAATCATTAAAAGTTCCG
Organism: uncultured Bacilli bacterium; assembly: GCA_947627835.1. Taxonomy (GTDB): domain Bacteria; phylum Bacillota_I; class Bacilli_A; order RF39; family UBA660; genus MGBC162267. The sequence goes on from CANQXM010000021.1 coordinate 6,280, forward strand.
TCTGCATTCATAAAAATGGTTTCACAATCATCATCTAAACCACCTGGAGTCAAAGGATCTATATCTGTATAAGTTCCACCTAAATCCTGAGCAGTTCCAGAAGAACCGTTTCCTTCTTCATCTCCATCTTGACTACCACCAGAATTACTTGTGACCGTTACATGCTCTTCCCCATCATATTCCAAAATACCATTTAATAATCCCTTTGCATATTTTGAAATAGCTGCATCAGAGTGGTCAGATGAATGATCTCCAAGTTCAATATCCACGCTTGGAATCGTTGAATAAGAAGTTTGTGTCAAATCCATTTCCATACTTCCAGAACCATTGATTTTCACACCGGCACTTCGAAGTCCACTAATTAATGCATTTCCTAGTTCATGATGACTTTGCCAATGTTCACTCACCGGATACATTGCACGATAAGAAGCATCACTTGGTACAGACATATAAAATGCACCTTTATCACTGGAAGTTGAATCAAAATGTATTGCAATATGAATATCTGCTAAATTATTAGCCATCATGGTTCTTGCAACATTATCTAATTGCACATCCGAACCATCCCGAATCATTAAAACATCATAGCCCTGTTCAAGCAATAAATTTTTTAACTTTTGGGCAACCGCTAGTGTCGCAACTGGTTCAGCTGTCCCATCACTAAATGTCATTCCACTAGAAACAGCTTTCGCCTTAGTTGCTCCTTTAGCAGTACTACCCCCCGTAACTTTTGGAGTCAAATCAGGATGGCAATAAGTTTCCTTTTGTTCTCCTCCAGTTGTTCCATGTCCGGCATTAACTGCCACTACAAGATCTTTTTTATTACTACTAGAAGATGTATACATAGTAGAAGTTCCACTATGAATAACAGAATAATCAGCAAATTCCCAAGTAGAATCCCAGCTTACAGATTCTGCATGAACTGCCATAATGCCAAAAAGAAACAAAGTCACAACACCAAGAAACTTTTTCATCGACTTCATAGCAAAACTCCTTTCTATCTATATAAATAAACTAAATTGCACACTTACCTGGATTTGTAATACAAGTACTACATACAGAATAATCAGTACGATAATGATTCCAATCATCAATGAGTAGAAATACTAAATTAATAATAGTTGGTAAGAAAAAGATAATCACTCCCGCTAAAACTCGGAATAAAACGGTCTTCATTGATTTCTTGATTTCATCATCTTTGGAAGCAATAACAGCTCTAAAAAAGTCAATAGCTCCCAAAATAATAATTACAAGAGGAATAATAATTTTAACAACAGATAATATTCTTCCAATAAACTTAAAAGCTTTCAAAAGTTCTTTGTCATCACAGTAATGAGTAATAGACTCTGGTGCAACATCACTAGTTCCACCACTTTGCTTGTCAGCATCTCCACCCGCAGTAGCTTCATTTTCATTTGATATTTCTACAAAACGAATACTTTGTACTCTTGCAAGAGAACTATGTAAAACCCCTTCTCCAGCAATAACATGACCAATGACTGGTAACTCTTCGCTTCCTTGCTCTAATAAATTAATAGAAAAACCAGATAAATAACAAGCATCTCCATCATAAAGAGCTACTAAATCACCATACTTGGGAATAGCAAATCTTTTTTCGCTACAAGACACAGAATCATCCATAAAATCACTACCAACAATTAATGACCCAGGAACATTGGCATGCGTAGATACTCCATCAAACTCTGCATCTGCAATTAATTCTTTAAATTTTCGTGCTAAAGTGGAATTGCTTGTATCAATTTCAAACAAAATAACATTTCCATCAATAAGTTCAACTTTAATATAATTGGTTTTTCGATCTGTTTCTTCATAATGAGTAGTATCACTAACCCCAGAAGAAACCGCAAAAACCGTATTTAGTCCCAAAAAAAATGCTAATAAAACAACAATCAAATAATTTTTCTTATGCATAACATTACCTCATTAAATAAATTTACACACAATCATTATAACAAGGATTCAATCAAAAAACTAGCATTATTACAAACTTCTAAAGAATTTATTTTAATATATTTAAAAAATAACAAGAGTTATTTCAATCTCTTGCTATTTTTATAATAGTTCTAAATACTTATTTAACATTTCAATTTCGAATTCATTAACTAATTTAACAAAGTCTGTATAATTTCCAGTAATATGTGCTTTATCTAAAGCATTATAATATTCTAATCTTTTTTCTTTTTTTATAATTACCGGAAGATATCCACTATTCATCAAAGATAAATTCATAACTAATCTTGAAGTTCTACCGTTTCCATCTACAAATGGATGGATTTTAACTAATTCACCATGTAATAATGCAGCCCTAATAATTGGATGATATTTTTTCCAATCTTCATAGTTAATAATTAATTTTCCCATTAATTCTGGAACAATTAAATAATCTGGTGGGATATGGGATGCACCTTTTATCGTTACATTTTCATCCCTATATTTACCAGCATTCTTATCATCAATTTCTTTTAACACTAATTGGTGAATATTTTTAATATTCCATTCAGTTATAGGTTCTTTATCCTTGATAAGGTCGTCCAAAAATAATATTGCTTGTTCATGATTAATAACTTCTAAATGTTCTTTTAATGATTTTCCACCAACTGTAATACCTTCTAAAACAACTTGCGTTTCTCTTAATGTCAATGTATTACCTTCTATACCGTTACTATGATAAGTCCACTCCAAATTAATAGATTCTTTTAAAGATTTCAATGTTTCCTTTGATATAGGTCTTTTAGAATTAAGTTTTTTGTTTAATTCATCAACTTTATTAAAATAACTATCAGGCAATTCAAATTTAAATTCAGTATTATCTAATTTAACACTTCTTTTATCAGCTGGTTTATTAGCATTAATAGGAATATTCCAATTGTTACCTACTTTAATAGCACCATCAATTCTTCCATCTTGTAATAATTGTCTTATTCTTCTTTCACTAATATTCCATTTTTGTACAGCTTCTTTTGTAGTCATAAATTCCATAATTTTTCACCTTTGTTTGCATTATACCGTTATCGGTAGTATTTGTCAATGCATTTTGTACCGATATCGGTATATTAACATGTAAATTTTAAATTAAACAAAAAACGAGATTACCCTTTCAAATATAATCTCGTATATAAAATCATTTTAATATATCAGCCAAATAGAGTTCATCCTTAATATGCCGTTTATATTTCTTATATTTTTTTATATTTTGAATAAGTTTTTTTACACGATTTCCACCATAATATTTCTTTAAAAAATCAGAAGATTGATCATATTTTCTTCCATTATATCTAATGTTTTCTTTAGCAAAAATTTTTGGTGATTGAGAACTTTTAACCTTTTCATATTCTTTTTCTAACCCCTCATTTGAGATCAAAAGGATTTCTAATTCTGGTTTAGTACAATACTTATAGATTTCATTAATGGATACAATCTTTTTTAAATCTTTAGGAATCATTAATTTATCATTTTGTTTATCGCCTACTCTATACACTTTAACTGGTAAGCCATAATGTTGCAATTCTGATTTAATTGTTGGATTACTTAATTGTCTAATAGGATACGGTCTACGACCAATTAAATCATCTCTCGTAAAACAAAAAGCATTATCATCTAATAAAAGATTTAATAATACTTCTTCATTTAAACCCTCACACAATAACAATATTCTCATTGCATTAATTCCTTTTTAAAATTCATTAATGCATCATAACTTACATTCGTATTGAACTCATTACTATAAAACTTATTACTTTTAGACAATTCAGATCTGAACTTATAATTTGTATGCATATTCTCTAATTTAATTTTTTCATCATATTTACTTATATAAATATTATCTCTTCGATTAAATAAATCAAGTATCTCACAATAATGAGTTGTAAAAATTAAGGTAGCATTATTCTTATTTACTGATTTATCTTTATAAAGATTAACTAAATTTTCTACTAAAGTTTTATGAAAATGATTTTCAATTTCATCAATAATTAAATCGGCTCCTGTTCTTAATGAATATACTACAAATGTAAATAATCCAAATCCTTTCGTAGTACCACTTGAAAGGATTTCATATAACTCTGAATTTGATACTTCCTTAACAGAACCATTAGTATAATTTATTTTATATTTATTTTCATTTATCATTTTTATATTATCTAAATGCTCATCAAACATTTTAAGTAATGATGTAATAATTGCTAAATTATTATCTAAAAGCTTATATATATTAAATGCCTGTGCATAATCTCTATACATATAATCATCACTTGGACAATATATTCCTCGTAAAGAAATATCTTTTAACAATAAATAAATCATTGAAGTATCCTCTGGTAACTTTATTTCTGAACTTATCTCTTCAAATTTTTCATAATTGAATAATTCCTTTATATGGGCTTTCTTATATTCCCTTTTATATAATTTTTCATTTCTAAATAAAATGGATGTATTATCTACTGAATTTTCATTTTTACATAAATCTGTCAAATATCTATAAATGGTTCCATTATGATAGAAAGTAATATCTAAATTCAATGGTTTTTCAATAAACTTAAAAACACTTTTTGAACTATTAATTCTATAATTAGAAAAAATATCATACACAACTGATAATAACTCCACTATTGTAGTTTTACCAGATGCATTTTTTCCAATGATTCCTAACGTACTAAAAACATATAAATCATCATCCACTTCTTGTAACTCAAACTCTTTGTCAGCCATTGTCTTATTTGCAGTTGGCATGAAAGATATCATAAAATTCTCGTCACACAACTTAAAATGATTAGCAACTACTTTTAATAATTTCATTTTCCATCCTCCCAATTCTATTTCAATTATAACACAAATTGCCAAAAAAACATTTTTTTTGTTTTTTCATAAAGTTTTAACGCCTATAATACAAGATTTTATTCAAAAATTCAAGTATTTCTTCAATATTATATGTAAAATCATAATTAAGATACATAACTACTCACTTTCAAGCCATCAAAAAACTTAATCTGCAAGATTAAGTTTAACATTTATTAGGTTCTGTAATACACAAACTACATTTTGAATAATCCGTTTCATAATTTTGCCAATCATCAATTAAACGAAAAATAAAATGAACAATAGCCGGTAAAAAGAAAATAATAACTCCAGCAATAATTCTCATAAGTAATGATTTTGTTGCTTTTTTAATTTCATCATCCTTAGAAGCAATCACGGCTTTAAAGAAATCTACAACTCCAAAAGTTAGTATAATGACTGGAATTAAAATTTTAATCACACTAAATACTCGTCCAAGTAATCGAAAAGGTTTTAGAAAATTCTCATTAGAACAATAAGAATCAGTAATCGTAACTCCGCCATCCAAACGTTTTACAGAAATCGATGCAATCATACTATCAGAAACTTCTGCATGAACCGTTTGAACTCCAAACAAACAAACAACAATGAATAAAAGACAAAATATTTTTTTCATGGTACATTACTCCTTCACTATACAATCACTAGGATTCAAAACACAAGTCCAACAATTACTAAATTTACTCTTAGTTGAATCAAAACTATCAATAACTCCATAGAAAAAATCAATAACAGATGGAATCAAAAAGATGATTATACCCAAAATAACACGTTTCAGAAAAATAGGCAACTTCTTTTGGATGTCATCCCCTTTTCCATCCAACATAGCTTTGGCAAAATCTGCACTTCCTAGAAAAATAATAATCGCTGGAACTAATAATTTTACCAAGAATAAAGCAAAACCAACAAATTGTAAAGTCCTTGCTACTCGAACTTCCCCACAAATACCAGAAAGATCCAAATCACAAGAATCTCCTTCACACGGGATTTGAGTTTCTCCTTCATCAGGTTGTTCTGGTTCATCAGGATCATCATAAGGAATATCTGGAGTAGATGGTGTAACTAAATACCCTCCAGTTGTTGAATAATATCTTTCATAAGAAGTTCCTAAAAATAAACTTTTATTAAAAGTACAAACAAAATCTCCATTTTTAGGACTCGAACTTCCTGAAACAGCTTGACCACTCTTCAATCCTAAAGTAACACTCAAAGTTCCACAATAAAGATCCCCTGGCCATTCGTTATTATCTACAGCTCTATCTAAAATTGAAGTTTGAAAAGAATCTATGTCATCCCAAACCAATATTGGTGATTTAGTTGGATCTGAAAAAGTAAATTGATCTCTACGATAGTATCCAGTTTCTGAATCATATTGAATAGAATATTTTAAAGTATTTCCATTTTTTTCCCATGTATTTTCAATTACTTCATAATTATCTGGAACTTCTTCTGGTGCATTTGGATTACTTGAAGAATTAAGAACAGCCCAACTAACAGCAGTAAACAAACCTTTTTTAGCAACATATTCATCTTTTTGAGCTACATCATAAAACAAAAAGTAAGAAACAGGTCGAAGAAGAGGTTGATAAGTAACTGCATAACTTGGACATTGATGATTCTCTTTGTACTTAGCTAAAATATCATCCTGATTTTGAAAAGTAGGTTGAAGAGGTGGATTTTTCGTGTGCCCATCATAATAATAACTAGATTTAATAGTTCCATCATCGTAAAAATATACATCAATTCCCAAATATCCACAATCTTTTTCTTGACACAAATATTTACAAGTTGTTTCCACTTCTGCTGCACGGACACGCGTCATACCAAAGAAAAACAAGAAAACAACTAAAAACAGTAAAGCTTTTCTTTTCATAAACTCACCTAACATTTTCTAGGATTAAACAAACAAGTTGTACACTCTGAATAAGAAGTACTATATTCGTTCCAATCATCTATAAAAACAAAAACAAAATTAACAATTGTAGGTACCAAGAAGATAATAACTCCAGCTAAAACTCGAACTAAAACCGTTTTGATTGCTTTAGGTAACTCATCTTGCTTCAAACTTGCTGCCGCCTTAATAAAATCCATAACTCCCAAGGCAATGATGATAATTGGAATTAAAATTTTTCCAATTGAAATAAGCCAGCCAATGTATTTTAATGGCATTTTTAAATTATTACTTCTACAAATTTGACCAGTACTAATTGTACTCCACGTAAATCCCGTTTCTTCTACAGACGTCATTTGAATAACACCCCCTTGTTGTGCTTCTTGAACGGCTTCCGGAGCTACATCGATCGGAACATCATCTGGATCTCCATTATCTCCCAGTGTTCCTTCTTGTGCTTGCCCATTGTAATATCCTTGAGCCAAAGACATATCAGTAGTTAAATAATAAATACCCTCTGCAATCCCATTAGGTTCATACACAGTAAAATTACTTGGAGCAGAAAATGTTGCATTATTAATTTGAGAAACGTTTTTCTGCATGAAAAAATGATCTACTTCAGAACTTGGCAACACAACGGTTTTTGTTGAACGTCCATCAGTTAATTGCAAAAAAACATCAGCATTTAAAACATCACCACAAGAATAGCGATTATTCTTAAAGCGAGCACAAAATTTTTTAGAATTATCAGAATACATTTCAAGCTTAAATTCTATTCCTTTTAAATTATCTAATTGATCAGTTGGCAAAGACAAATAATGGGTATCCGTAAGTTTTACTTGTTGTTGAACCGTAGACTGATCCAATTCTTCTTTAGAAACATCAGAACAATTTAAAGAACCATTTCCACACGCCTCTTTTTCATTAGAAAAAACAACGGTATAATTCTGATTATCAATTGCAATAGATGGGCAATGATTTCCATTATTCTGAATTAAAGAAAGAAAATTACTTACATCAGGTTGAGAAAGATTGCCTGTTAAAGTATTTATCACAACTCCATCTTTATTACTATAAAGATCAATAGATGGAAACATAGAACTACCATCTGATTCCTGATATTCACCATTCGTTTTATAAAAAAGCTTCGCTTTAGATTCATCAAATTCTACTTTAAACTGCATAAAAGAACCATAATCGGTACCACCAAAAATACCAGGGGTATTTCCAATAAAAATTGCATCATCATAATAACAAGTTCCACTAAGTGCATTTACATGAAGTATGCTGAGAAGAAATAATAAACTGCTAAAGAAAACAAAACGAATTTTTTTCACAAAACTATTCCTCCTTCAACTAACACAATTGTACTAAATTTCTTAACAAATGTCATTAAGAATTTTTTCGTTGACAAAATGAAAAAGGAAATAACGCAAAATAAATGACGCATAATTACTACATTGCGTCATTCATTCGCCTTAAATACTTTTTTTGATTTCTTCAAGTTCTTCTTTTGTAATCTTTGTTGCTTTCATAATAACTTCCTCAGGAGTATTATCTTTTAGCAAACTCTTAATGATTTCTTTTTGATTATCCTGAACTGCTTGTTTGTTTGCCTCTTTAACTTTCTTTTCGATTACATCTGCAAGCAACTCCGGTTTTGTTTCATAGATCTCTTGCATGAGTGATTTTTCATATTGATCATAGTCAATATAAAGTAAATCATCATATTCTTCATTTAATGTATCTAGTTTCTTTTCCACACTTTTCATCATCCCACTCTC
>CANQXM010000022.1 GCA_947627835.1 uncultured Bacilli bacterium
TAGGCAACTTGTTTGGCGTTGCTTCCTGGTAATTTGGGTGAATCATTTGGCGTAATAATTAACGCACTTGGTAAATTTTTCTTTAAAATATTTTCCCATGCGCCCATGACTTCCATAATATCTCCCGGACGATAGCATACTAGATTGGGTGTTGTATGTAACATGGCAAGTTGTTCAACTGGTTGCATGACGGCGCCTTCTTCTCCTACACTAATGGTATCATGTGTAAAAATGTAGGTTACTGGCAAATTCATGATGGCAGCCATTCGCATTCCTGATTTCATATTATCTGCATAAGCTAATTTGGTACTTCCATAAACCTTTAATCCTAATAATGCCATTCCATTTAGAATGCCAGCCATAGCACTTTCTCTTCTACCAAAAGGAATATTTCTTCCTAAAGGGGCTACTGAACTTTGGTTTGCGGTATTATTTAAAAATGTTTGAGAAGCGATGGAAGAGTCTGCACTTCCTCCTAGGAATAAATTACTTTTTCCCCCAATAATATTCATAATTTTTAAATTGGTTTCACGCAAAGTTTCTCGGTATCCATCATTGATTTGATAATTGGCACTATCAAAATTTATCAAAGTATCGCGTGCTTGCAAGCTTTCCATAATATTTTTATTTTGACTACTTTGGGCCTTTTGAAATATTTCTTGCCATTTTCGGTATTTTTTTTCAGAACGTTCTTTGATACTTTTTTGAAAATAGATGATGCTATCTTTTGATACTTCAAATGGCGGTAAAAACAAATTCCATTTCTTTCGCAAATTTGCTACATCATCCGTTGATAAAGGTCTTGAAAAAACAATATTTTTATTTTCATCATAAGATTCTTTTCCGAGTACCGTTTGAAATAGTAATAGCGATGGTTTGCCACTTCGTTTCGCACTTTGAATGGCTTTATCAATATCTCTAATGTTGGTGCCATCTTTTAAATAATCTACATAAAAGCCCATGGCTGCATATTTTCTTATCCAATCTTCCTCAAGTGTTAAAGAGGTTGGGCCATCTTCTGTCATATTGGAAACATCACACAAAATCATGAAATCTGAACATTTTTGATATCCAGCAAATGACATGGCTTCGTTGGCAATTCCCTCCATTAAATCCGCTTGGGTACATAAAACATAAATGTTAAAATCAAATACTTTTAAGCGATCATCTTCTCTTTCGATTAAGTTTTTTAAATATCGCTTTCCCATAGATAATCCAACGCCAGTGGCAATGCCATTTCCATATAAACCGCTAGAAGCATCGACCCCCGGAGTTACCCCCATCTCTAAGAAACCTGGAGTGATGCTATCAATTCTTCGATAGCTCATCAAATCTTCTTTGGTAATTGGAAATCCTGCTAAGTGAAGCGTCGCATAAATTAAACTGGAAGCAGCTCCGGTTGAAACTACTAAACGATCACGATTCATCCAGGTTGGATCATTTGCAAGAATATTCATATGACGATGATAGAGCGTGTAAACAACCGGTGCCATACTAAGTGCTAGTCCAGGGGAACCACTATTTGCTCTCGTAATCATATCTATACTTAACATTTTGATTTCATTTAATGCACGAATGTCTTCTTGATTCATGAATGCACCCCTTTATCTTTTTATAGTATATCAAAATGTTTTCCCGAGCTCAAATATTTTATGCATATTCTTTTTTGAAAGACACCCTTTCATTTACAGTAAAAGCATCAAAAATGTTGATTTCTAATTTATTACAAAGCGATATCAGGACGGAGAAAATACTTGTAATATCCATCGTTTGGGAGGTTTTATCTTCTTCGTACATATCTTTGGCTAAGTCGATTACTTTTTCAAATAAGGAAAATATTTCATCATCCAATAAATTATTTTTATATTTTTCTCTTACAATTTCTTCTACGTAGTTTTGAATGGTGATTAAACTACTTTTGGTTTTGATTTTATTAATTAATTCTTGACGACACATCTTACATTCTTCCTTCCTTTTCAATTTGTTCAATTTCTATTACATAACTTGGTACTTTTGATGCCTCTTGATTTAAGTAATGAAATCGAATATTTAGTAAAATTACTCCCAATACGACGATTCCGTAGAACAAAATAAGTCCTCCATATTTTTGCATTAAATTTATCATTTTCTCTCCCTCTTTCTAAATCCATTATAAACTAGCACATTTGTTCGTGTCAAGAATTATTTGAACAAATGTTTGACAAACTGTCTAGCATATGTTAAGATGTTAATGGAGGAAAAATCTATGAATAATATTCTTGAAAAATCTTTAACAAAAAAGCAAGCAGAAGTTTTAGATTACATTAAAAAATATACCGCGGAACATGGCTACCCTCCTGCTATTCGGGAAATTGGAGCAGGTCTTGGGTTGTCGAGTCCAGCAACGGTACATACGCATGTTAAGAAACTTGAGGAAGCGGGAGTTATTAAAACTTCCAGCAATAAATTTCGTACCATTGAGATTTTGGTTGACAACGAATATGAAGAGGATAATGAAGACGTCGTCAAAGTACCTCTTTTAGGAAAGATTACTGCAGGTAATCCGATTGAGGCCATCGAAAGACCGAATGAATTTTTTGATTTACCCGCTTCTCTCGTTCCTAAGAAAGAAACTATTTTTACTCTAGAAGTTAGCGGAGAATCTATGATTAATGTGGGAATTTATGATGGTGATTATGTGATTGTTCAAAAGCAAAGCACTGCACGAAATGGGGATATTGTCGTAGCTATGACAGATGAAAATGAAGTTACTTTAAAAACTTTCTATAAGGAAAATGGTCATATTCGCTTGCAACCTGAAAATGATACCATGGAGCCATTCATTTTTGAACATATTACCATTCTTGGAAAAGCAATTGGACTTTATCGAAAATTATAAAAAAACGAGTTTCATTTGAAACTCATTTTTTTATCTAAAGAATACCACGTAACTTAAGAAGGCCATATAGATTACTAAGACGATGCTTCCATTTATTTTTTCGGTTTTATCTGATTTTCCTTTAATTCCAAAGGCCATCATTGATAAATAACCTCCAATTAATCCACCGATGTGTGCTGCATTATCCACTCCTGGCATGATAAAGCCCATCATTAAATTTAAGATAATTAATGGAATAATTTGGTTTTTCAAAACACTTCCTAAATACAAGCGATAATGGTAACCAAAATATAGTAAAGCTCCAAGTAAACCAAAGATGGCACCAGAAGCACCGACACTTACTACATCTTTGAAAATACAAGACATCAAGCTACCACTTATGGCACTAATTAAGTAAATTCCCATAAACTTTAATTTCCCTACATAATTTTCTACTTGGGTGCCAATAATAAATAATGCATACATGTTAAATAATAAGTGAATGAATCCACCATGAAGGAAAGCACTACTTAATAATCTTAAAACATTGATTCCTCCCATTTTTACTAATGGAGCAAAATTGGCACCATATTGTAAAAGGGTTAGTGCATCTAAAGATCCTTTACTACTTATGTAGGTAATTAGGAAAACAATTACACAAATTGCAATAATGGCATTGGTTATTACAATTCTTTTTGGTTTAAATGTACTTTCATAAACTCGATTATTTTTTTCCGTTGTTTCATTAATGTCTTTGGTAACGTTTATAATTAATTCCATTCCATTGGTATCATCTAATAGTTTTTCGCCGATATCTGGGAAATTGCTTTCTTTTAATTTCTTTTTGACATCTTTAATATTTTTAATCACAATTGAATTAATATGTTTATCTACTGGTAAAGCAACATCTTCATTGACATCTAATAAAATATTTAACGTATTCATTTGAAATGATACGGTTTTTCTTTTAATCTGGCGCATTACATTTTTAATTTTAAAAACATCGAAGTTATATTGCTCAGCATTATGAATGTAATTGGCATTAATGCGAACGATTTTATATGGTCCTTCTTGATTTTCAAGCCAAATTTCATCTTTCACTCCATTGACCACGATGGGGGTATAATTTTTTTCAGTGACAAAATAATGGACTAATCTCATGATGATTTCGTCTTTCTTGTTCATAATTACGGTACTCATAAATTCCTCCGTTCGGTACTACTATTTTAATACAATTCATAAGATTAGTAAAGAGGAGGAAAACTATGTACTCACTTGCTTTTTGGCTTTATTTTATTAGCATTTTCATTCTTTTGTATCCTACTTTTCAAGTGATGAGGCAAACCACTACTTTCCTTGATTTTCTTTATGTTTTCTTTTCTTGCATTATTTTTGTAGGTAGTTTTTGCTTATTTTATTTTTATTATCACAATCTTTATTTTACTTTTTTCTCTTTGCTTTTCTTAACGATTTATAGTTTATTTTTCTATTTTTTTGTTCGGAAAAATGCGTTTCATTATCGATTTTTCTTTCTTCCTTTTTTTCTCATTCATTTCTTTTTCCTTGGGTTATTTACAGTTCTTTTCTTCCAAAGTTTCTAAAAAATCTTGAAATTCTTTGGGTAATGGTGAAGAAAAATGAAGATGTTTTTTGGTAATAGGATGCTCAAAATCCATTTCTTTAGAGTGAAGAAATTGACCAAATTCACTGCATTTTTTATTTGTATAAACTGGATCATTATGAACTGGATAACCAATGTATTTGGTATGAACCCGAATTTGATGAGTTCTCCCTGTTTCCAATTTTAATTTGCATAATGTGTATCCTTTATATCTTTTTAGAACCTCTAAATGCGTAACAGCATGTTTACTATTTTTATCGGTGACGGTCATTCTTTTACGGTTGTTTGGATCTCTCCCGATTGGGGCATCAATAATGGCACTTCGATGAGGAAATTCTCCATCTAATAAAGCAACATATTCGCGAATAATTTTTTTCTCTTTAAAATCTTCTGCTAAAATTTGATGGGCCGTATTGTTTTTGGCTACGAGTAACAATCCGCTTGTATCTTTATCAATTCGGTGAACGATTCCAGGTCTTTCCGTACCATTTTCATCACTCAGTTCATTGGTATAGTAAAGTAAGCCATTTGCTAGCGTATTATTTTTGTTGCCACTTCCGGGATGAACTACCAATCCACTTGGTTTATCAATTACCATGATATCTTCATCTTCATAGACTATCTTTAAATCCATCGGTTGTGGTTCTATTTTGGTTGTGGTACTTATTTCTTTTACTAGCGTAATTTCATCGTTTTCTTTTACTTTATAGCTAGCTTTTTCGATTTTGTTATTTACGAAAATAGCATTTTCTTTTAACAGTTTTTCTATTTGATTACGCGAATATTCCGTGCAAGTTCCCAAGTATTTATCTAAACGAATATCATTTTCTTTTACAATCCACTTTTTCACGATGATCTTCTCCTTTTAAAATAGCAATGAATAATAGACAGGTTCCTATCACAATTGCCATATCTGCAATATTAAAGATGGGATAATCATAACCAAAGATTTTGAAATCTAAAAAGTCTCGAACATAACCAAATAACCAGCGATCAATTAAATTGCCAACAATTCCTCCCACCATAAGGCCAAAGGCAATGTTATTTCTTGGATTTGTTTGAAACGTATACATAAAGTGATAGATGATTACCAGTGCTAGGAAACTAATCAAGATTAAAATGGGAATTTGGTTATTTAAAATATTCCAAGATGCTCCATAATTTTGAATATAATGGAATGAAAAAAAGTGACGGATAACTACCCATTCTTGATTTAATGATAAAAAAGTGTCTACGATAACTTTGGATAATTGATCTAGAAAAAGCACTGTTCCTGCCACAATTAATATTTTTCGATTCATGGTATGACCTCGTTAGTCATTATATCACGTATTCTATCTTTTCGTAAATCATTGAACTTTTATAATTCTACTAAAATGACGTCTTCTCCGATTTTTTGAATTTGTTTAAAATTGACGGTTGTTTCTTCACTACTTCCAAACCAAAAAAAGAAACGCTTGGGTTCTACAACAAAGTATTCAATGTTTCCTGCTCCATTTAATTCTATGTCAATGATTTTACCTAATCTTCTGCCATCTAGAATACTGATTACATCTTTTCTTTGTAAATCTGACAAGCGCATATACTCACCTAAAAAATTATATGTGTTTTTCCTTTATTTAATTAAACGGCGGACATTATTCATCGCACTTTTTTCAATTCGAGATACTTGAGCTTGACTAATTCCTAGATTTTCCGCAATTTCCATTTGTGTTTTGCCAATAATAAAACGTTCTAATAAGACATTTCGTTCTCGTTCTTTTAGTTTTTGCAGGGCTTTATTCATTGAAATAATCATATCTTGATCTTTATTCTTTTCTTTTTTATCAGCAAGTTGATCTAACAAGTAAATGGTATCTCCGCCATCATTATAGATGGGTTCAAAAATACTCATAGGTTCTTTTAAGGAATCTAGGGCATAGGAAATTTTATATTCTTCGATATTTAAAAAGGTTGCAATTTCTTTATTTGTTGGCTCTACTCCATGTAAACTCATATATTTTTCTTTGTATTTTAAGATTTGGTAAGCTAAATCTTTGATACTTCTACTTACTCGAATGCTGGTATTATCGCGAATGTATCTTTTTATTTCTCCTAAAATTAGGGGACAGGCATACGTACTCAACTTTAAGTTGTAGGAAAGATCAAAGTTATCAATGGCTTTAATTAACCCGATGACTCCTACTTGAAATAAATCATCTAAATTATACTTGGTATTGTTAAATCTTTTTAGAATGCTTAAAACGAGTTTCAGGTTTCCATTAATTAGCTCTTCTTTGGCTTTTAAATCTCCTTGCTGGTATTTTTTAAATAATTCCATGGTTTCTTCACTTTTTAATACAGGAATATCATTGGTGTTTAGTCCGGTTATATCTACTTTATATTTTGACATGAAAAAGCTCCTTTCAATTTATTGTTGTTTGAAAGAAGCTTTTTTTATACATCGATTAGATTTTTAATAAGCTTTTTAAGTTCTTTATTACTTTTTTTTCGATTCTAGAAATATAGGACTGACTGATTCCTAGCATTTCTGCAACTTCTTTTTGTGTATATTCTTCGGTGTTATTTAAGCCATATCTTAGGACCATAATTTGTTTATCTCGATCATTTAGTTTGTTAATTTCTTGGGATAGTAGATTTTTTTCTTGTTCTTTTTCAAATTCTTTACTTACTAAGTCTCCATCTGTCCCTAAGATATCTTCTAAATGAAGTTCATTTCCTTCGGCGTCATAATTTAGGGCATCTTCTAAAGAGATTTCTCCTTTTCTTTTTTTATTTTTGCGAAGAAACATGAGAATTTCATTAGCAATACAACGAGATGCATAGGTAGCTAGTTTGATATTTTTATCTATTTTATAAGTATTGATCCCTTTTATTAAGCCGATGGAACCAATGCTTACCAAGTCTTCAACGTCATATCCTGTGTTTTCATATTTTTTAGCTAGGAAAACTACTAAACGCAAGTTGTGTTCTATTAAGGTATTTCTTGCTTCTTCATCCCCTTTTTTAAGACGAATTAAGCATTCGAGTTCTTTTTCTTTACTCAAAGGAGGTGGCAGTTTGTCTGTACTTCCAATAAAGAAACATTCATTATATTTTTCTTTTAACCAAGCAATGATTTTTTTTAACATGATAAGTCCTCCAGACATTTTGAATTTAAAAGACAATTGATGCCATCTATATGAAATTGTTGTTCACTTAATCCAATTAAATATTTATCGTAGTCTTTTCCTTCTAAAGTAATTTTTTTGGGAACAATACATTTTAATAATCCCTTATGATTCAGTGAATGATATGGCACATAGAGAAATTCTTTTATATGTTGATTTTGGAATTTCTTTTTTTCTACTAAGATAATGGCTTTTTTAGTAATGGGATCAATAAGTTTATTGCCCGTATCTAAAAAGGCATTTAAGGTAATGCAGTGATTGTTTTTTAACGTGACAATCATTTTGTAATAGTGATTGTATGTGGTTTTCATTTTTCTTTGACTTCTAATATAAATATATAAGATGATTGGAGATATTATGATTAAAAAAAGAAAGTTCACGGATAAGCCTTGATGAAAAAAAATAATTCCTTGATGATCGTAACTAAATTCTAAATTGAGATAATAAAGAAATCCTCCTAGAATTGTTCCAGTCATATAAAAATAGGTCATATTTTGAATGGTATATTTCATGTTTTCGTATTTATAACTAGCGATACACATTGTAAAGCTGGTGATTAATTTTAGAAGAATCAAGGTAAAACGATGAATTTTTAAAAAAAGAAATAACAAGGTGATACTTCCTAGCAAGGAACCGAATAACATTCGTTTGATGGGGGTATTTCTTTTTAATGTTATATTTACGGTGAGTAATAAAAGGAAATCCATCCAAAAGTTTAGAATAAACACAATGTCTAGGTATATTGTCATTTCTTTCACCATTTTTATTATAAAAAAATCGATCAGTAAATTCTGTCGATTTTATATTTCTCTTTTTCGTTTTTTGATATTTAATTGCGGATAACGTTTTTGAATTTCTTTTAAATCTTTGATATCTTTTTCTAATTGGTCGGTTTTTCCGAGTTCTCTAAAAGTAATTATTGCTGTTAGTCCCATGACAAATAAAAAACTATTTGAAAAAATTTTTGCATCCATTTGATTTAAAAAGTTTATGGTTATCCATTGACTTACTTTCGGGATTTGTAAGGAGGCACTTACCAAGTATCCTCCTAAACCGATCATCGCCCGAATTAGATGTTTTCTAGATGTTTCATTTAACACTTTCCATTCTTGATAGAAAGTTGGTTCTATGCTTTCTAGTAGTACTTCTTCCGGAACTTCTTGATCTAATACCTCTACGGAGAGATGATGTCTTTTTAAATCGGTTAATTTTTTTAATAACTTTTCTTGCATTTGTTTCATTTGCGTGTAAGATTCTTCGTTATTTTTTCTTTCTTCCATTAACTTAGTTAAGTTTCCTTGCAAACGATCTAATTCCATTTCTACCGATTTTACTTGCATTTCTTTATCCATATTATTCCTTCTTTGTTTGAGTGGTATTATATCGCAACTTTTATTTTTGTCAAAGAAAAAGACTTCCAGCTGGAAATCTTTTAAGATGCAAATTTATAGGTAATATAAGTCGTAGGCATAGAATGCATTCCATCTTCACTTTGGTAGTCTACATAATAATATAAAATTTTATTACGATAGCAATATTTATCCCCCACAAACGTGATATCTTGATCTTTAGTTTCTGCTTTTATTTTTTCCCAAATTTTATTTTTTTGTTCCTCATTTAGAAATTGAACTTTTTTTAATTCTTCTATGATTTTTTTGTGGATATTACTACTTTCTATTGTAAATTCTGTAACTCTTGACGGCCACGTATTTGTCTTAGGGTCATATTTTACATTTGTTTCGATTGTTAGGTGATATAGTGTAGATATTCCATTAATTATTTGATAGTAGTAATTCAAAGATCCGGTTCCTTCTTTTTGGTATGTACTTATGTCAAAATCTGGATCGACATTTTCTTTTATATATTTTTCTACTTGTTGTTCGTACGTTAAATTATAATAATCAAAATCGTCTGGAATGGTATAGGTTGTACTTGTCTTTCTTTCATCTTTTAAACGCTCATCTTCTTTTCCCCAAAAGGGAATCACTTGATCTCCAAGACGAAAAGTAGCAATTTTATATCCGATGCAACGTGCATAAATTCCATGCTCTATACCCGGAATACATAAAAGTGGTGGCGTTGGTGAGTATTCTACTTGCATATATGTTAGATTGACGATTAAACAGACGGTCCAAACTGCTACAAAACTTGAAAAATATTGCCATAGTTTGGTTAACCAAGGTCTTTTTTTTCTTTCCATAATTTATTTTCTCCTATTTATTTCTATAGAAAAAAGACTTCCATCTGGAAATCTTAATAGTCATCTCTACTTCTTAAAAATGGTGGTATATCATATTCTCTATCGGGTTCATTATTGGTTCTTCTTTTTGGCATGGTTTCATCGGCATCATCATTTTTGCCATCAAAACCTGTAGCAATGACGGTAACAATTACTTCATCATTTAAATTTGAATTTTGAATGGCTCCAAAGACGATATTGATGTCACTATTTGCTGCTTCTCTTACGGTTTCAACAGCATCCTCAATTTCAAATAAGGTTAATGAATCGCCACCAGTAATATTAATAATGGCATCGGTTGCTCCATCAATGGTTGTTTCTAAAAGGGCACTGGATACGGCTTGATGAGCGGCTTCAACAGCTCTATTTTCACCAACACCCATACCAATTCCAATTAAGGCAGTTCCACTTTTTTCCATAACGGTTTTGACATCGGCAAAGTCAAGGTTAATGACTCCGGTTACAGCAATTAAATCGGAAATGGATTGAACGCCTCGATGTAACACATTATCTACTTCTTTAAAGGCATCTTGGAATGAAGTTGTTTTATCAATGATTTCACGTAAACGATCATTTGGAATAATGATTAAGGTATCGACATGTTTTCTTAATTCTTCTAAACCAATGAGAGCATTTTCCATTCTCTTTTTTCCTTCAAAGCGGAATGGTTTTGTTACAATTCCAACGGTTAAAGCTCCTGCTTCTTGGGCAATTTCAGCAATGATTGGTGCAGATCCTGTACCAGTTCCTCCACCAAGTCCACAAGCAATGAATACCATATCGGCACCTTTTACGGCTTCTTCGATTTGGGCTTTACTTTCTAAGGCTGCTTCTCTTCCTATTTCTGGATTGGAACCAGCTCCACGTCCACCGGTAATATTTTCTCCGATTTGGATTTTATTTTTGGCTTTAGAGGCATTCAATACTTGTAAATCGGTATTTACTACATAAAACTCAACGCCTTGTACGCCTTCTTCAATCATTCGGTTTACGGCATTACAACCGCCACCACCACATCCAAATACCTTTATTTTAGCAATTGGGTCTAATTTTAATCCGTCCATCATACACTCTCCTTAATTGTCAAAAAAGTAACCAAACAGTTTTCCAAGAATGGAATTTTCTGAAAAGTTCATTTTATGTCCGTTTCCACTTAAAAGTTCTTGTTCTTCTAAGTTGAAAATTGAAAATTCTTTGTTTCGCAGTCTCATTTTATTTTCATAATAACGAATTAAACCGACTGCTGTTGAATACTTATTGTTTCTTGCACCGAGGGTTAAAACGGATGCTATTTTAGCTGAAGAGCCAAAATTTTCTTCAACGAGTAAAGAGAAATCAGGCATTTCCGTTACTCCTCCTGTTATCATTATATAATGAATTTCTTTCTTTGTTAAGAGGTTAATTTGTTTTTTTGCCATCTTTAAAATTTCATCTAAACGACTCATGGCAATACTGCTTACTTCATATTGATCGACATGAATGGTTTCTCCCTCTTTATTGGTAACCGCTAATTGGTTGGCTGGATTTGCTTGACGATTATGGGCTAGTGCGAGTTCTTCTTTGATATTCTTGGCAACTTCCTTGGTTACGTTGTAGACATATGCTAAGTCGTTATCAATATTTTTTCCACCGAGTTCAATTACGGCGGTATTTAGTAAAATTCCTTTGTTAAAAACGGATATGGTGGTTGTATCTTTTCCCATATTGATCATAACTCCGACGTTTTCATCCATGTATTTATTTTTTAAGCAATGATAATCTCCTAGAGAGGTTAGAGAAATATCAATGACTTCGACGCCGATTTTATCCAAGGCTTCAATAATCGGATAAACATTTTTTTTCGGTACCATGGCTAAAACGGTTTTTACGCGAAGGGTTTCTGCTTCTTTATTTAGAGGATTGGCAACAATTTCTTCATCATTAATTTTAAAGTTGATGGGTAAAATACACGCTAATTCTTCCTCTTCTTTAATATGGTTATATGTGGCAGCTTGCATGGCACGAATAATATCAATGCTTCGAATGGTATGTTCTTCGTTTGAGATTGTTGTTTTTCCTTCACTAATTTCAAATGAGGCATCTTTACTTGGAACACTGACAATTACTTTTTTAATGGGAAGGCCAATCATATCTTCGGCTTTTTTAAATACTTCTTTTAAAGCTTCAATCGCAAGATCTTGATCGGTCACAAATCCATAACGAATTCCATCACAAGCGAGTTCGGATACTGCTAAGATATTCATTTTATTTTTTATATATTCACCAATGATAAGTTTCAAACTATTTGATCCTATATCAATACTAGCAATGATCTTTCTCATAATGCACTCCTATTTTTCATTCTATTTGTAATTATACAGAAAATCCGGAGAAACTTCAAGAGAACTTTGAAAAATGGAAAAGAAAAAAATGCCTTTTCAAGCATTCTTTCGAACTAGAATCTTTTGATATTGTTTTCTCATGATAAAGATGGAAAAAATTAACAAAATTAGTAGGATTATTAGCATCCAACTTTTATTTTTTTTCGTTTCTGTTTCTGGGTTTAGAACTACATATTCCATTTCTTCAATAATTTCTTCTTGATTTTTCTTACCAATGGTTACTTCTCCTGGTTTTTCAAAGGTAATATGCCCTTGTTCGTCAATTTTGGCTACTTCTTCATTACTGCTAAAATAGGTTTCTTCTTCACTTTCTAAGGGAGATGGAAACATACTGGTTCCAATGGTTACTTTTTCTTTTACAGAAATTAGTCCACTGGTTGTATCAAATAATTTTTTTTGATGATTTAAATCACTAAAGTTGGTTACTTCCAATTCTAAATTGCTTTTGCCACTTGGTGCTAGGACTTCAAAGGTTAAACTAGCAATCGTTTCGTTATCCGTGATCTTTTTTTCTTCACTTAATGAGATTGCATAGAGAGTAATGGTATGACTACTATTTTCTTCCAATCCTTTCATATCGGCATTTGCAAGGGAGGTAATTTCTCCTTCTTTATATTTGATGATTTCTTCATCATAGCGAATTTTCATTCCTAATGAATGAATTCCCGGATTATTTGTAATTGTAATGGGAATGGTAACGGTTTCTCCTTGAAGAGCAGAAGAACTTCCTATGGCAATCATAGGAAGTTCACTTGCCAAAACTTTTCCTGTTAATAAAAAGAAAAGAAGAAAGAAGAGTTTAATTTTTCTTTGCATCTTTTTTTCCTATATAAAGCATCCCGATTAAACTTCCAAGGAAAGTGATGGCTAAAGCAAAATAAGTACTTGCTTTTACATTTCCAGTTTGAGGAATGCCACTTGTTCCTTTGATAACGATTTTTAAAACACTGGTAAGTCCATTACTTGCAGTTACGGTAATGGTAGCGGTTCCAGGAGCATTCGCTGTAATATGTCCGTTTTCATCGACAGAGACGATGGCTTCATCACTCGAAGTATAGGTATAAGTTAGTTGTTCAGTAGTATTTTCTGGTGTTACTGAAATCCATAAATCTTCTTCATCTCCAACGGATAGTTCTTTACTTAATGGTTCAATCGTAATTTTTTGGGCTTTGATTTCTTCAACGGTGATTTCATATTCTTTCGTTATATTTCCAACAGTTACTTTTATTTTGGTAGAACCTGCCTTTTTGGTGATTAATATTCCCTCTTTGATTTCTATGATATTTTCATCTTCTACTTCATACGTAAGTTGATCTACTTCGGTAGTGTCGAGAGGTTTCGGTGTGAGATGAAGCTCTTTGGTACTTCCTAATAACAAGTGATTTGGAATATCCATTTCAAAATCTTCTAGAGGTATTATTTTTACCGTTACTTCGACTTGACTTGTTAGGCCATCTGGCAAGGTTGCAAGAATGGTTGTTTTCCCTTCTTTTTTAGCTGTAATCACACCACTTGCTGAGATGGTAGCAATCCTTTCATCTAAGCTTTTCCAAGTAATTGTCTTTAATTCTTCGGTTGCATTTTCTGGGCTGATGTTTGCATGAATCGTTTTTTGCGTATTTTTTAGCATGGTTATTTGAGTTGATTCTAGCGAAAAATTCATGACTGGGATGACGACTTGGACTGGAATAGTTTTTATTTTATTACCAATTTGGGCTTTAATGATCGTCTTTCCTTCTTTTTTGGCCTTAACAAAACCATTTTCATTTACAGAAACAATATCGTCGTCTTCGGAAGACCAAATGACTTGTACTGGATCTGTCGTATCTACTGGATCTAATAAGACACTTAATGTTGTTTCACTAACTCTTCCAAAAGCACTCCCCTCTTTATTTAAGCGAAGTTCTTTGATTACTTGATTATTTTGAGTAATTTCAAAATCTTTTAATTTGGCAATCACTTTGACAATGATGGTTGCCGTTTTGCCATTTATTTTCGCAACGACACTGGTGGTTCCAAGTTTATTTGCATGAATCACGCTTCCCTGAATTGATAAGTAACTGTCTTCTGATAATTCGTATTGAATATTTTTTCTTTCTTCCTTATCTAAAGCTTCTTCTGGGCTTACTATTACATAATCTTGTAAGTCTAAGTCATTTCCTCTTTCTACTTCTATGATGCTTTTACTAAATTCAATCTTTTTTAATGGAACTAAAACGGTTACTTGAATTTTTTTCGTTACCTTTTCACCTGCTAGGGTTTGGTAAGTTGCAAGAATGGTTGTACTTCCTTTCCCGGTTGCTTTTAAAAGGCCATTTTCATCGATTGTAGCAATGTTGTTATTTTCACTTTGCCAAGTTATGGTTGGATGTTCATCGGCATTTGCAGGAGTAAAGGTAATTCCTAGTTGCTCTTCACAAATTCCATCATCACAATTTTTATAAAGTGTAATTGATTCACTTGGGGTGACTACTCCACTATTTGGATCTACGGGTGTTTTGACAATAACCGGAATCTTTATTTC
>CANQXM010000023.1 GCA_947627835.1 uncultured Bacilli bacterium
GTGTGTTATTAACGCAGTGCGAAGGAAAATCAATTTTTGAAGAAACCATCTATGAAAATCGCATGGGCCATGTTCCCTATTTGTGTCAAATGGGAGCAGATATGCAAGTAAATGGGCAAACAATCTATATAAACGGACCAACTCCTTTGCATGGAGAAGAAGTAACCGCTTCTGATTTACGAGCAGGAGCATCACTAATGATTGCAGGATTAATTGCTGAGGGAACAACCAAAATAAATAGTGCAGAACACGTTCTTCGAGGATATGAAAAAATAGTAGAAAAACTAAGTGCAGTAGGTGCTACCATTACATTAAAAGACATAGAATAGTAATAAAGTACTATTCTTTTTTAATGGAGGTAGTATGAAAAGAAAAATAATAATCATTATTACTTTAGGAATTTTTTTAACATTTTTAATATATCAAAACAATAAAAAAGAAGAAATTACATTGGTAGTACTTGGAGATGGGATGGCAACAGGAATGACACCTTATGGAGTTGAAGGTTACAATTATAATGATTACTTAAAAGATTACTTAGAACAACAGAAGAAATTAAAAAACTATAACAACGATTTTTCTAAAAATAATCAAACAACAAAAGAATTATTGCAATCAATTGAACAAAATGAATATGCAGAAAAAAGAGATATGACCATTCAGCAAATTCTATCAAAAGCCAAAATAATTACAATTGGAATCGGAGTAGAAGAATTAAACAATAACAGAGATAAACAAAAATCTACTGGTAAAATGATTCAAACATATCAAGAAAATATGGAAAAAATCATGGAATATCTTCGTAATTTTAATAATCATAAAATCTATTTACTAGGAATATATCTAAAAGAGGAGGAAGAAAAAGAAGAAACTATAAATACTTTTTTAAAAGATCTTTCACAAAAATATCAATTAGAATTTATTGACATCTCCGAACTCCAAAAAGAAAAAAATAAATATTTTCTAAATAATAGCTACTATTTAAACTACAAAGGACATCAAAAAATATTTGAAAAAATCATTAACACAAATCCATTGAAATAACAAGATAAAAAATTGATAATTTGACAAATCAATGTAAATATGGTACAATCACTAGCGTGTGGTGCATTATTCTAGTCACACAAACAATATGAAGGTAGGGCTAAAAATCTACCAATTGCATGAACGCACTTTATATAGATTGCTTTATCGGCCCAAGGTAGGGTGAGTATATAATTTAAGATGTTAGGAAAGTTATAATGGCATATAACGAACCTCCTATCATCCCGCAGAAAATTTATAAAATGCATGTCGTGAGTGAATACGTGGGATATAATGATGGAATTTGGAAACAAATAATTATAAAAATCGTATTTGCAAAAGCGAATAAGTATTGTCACTATGTGTTAGGGAAAACCTCTAGAATGTCAAAGTTGTAAGGATTAAAGTACGGACTGAGTGGTAATCGAGTAATTATGATGGCAACACATAATTGCTTTCTTGAAAGAGAAATCGCCTACGGGTAACTAAGGGTAGAAAGTAGAGAAATTCAACTCGACCTAAGCCGTAAAATTAATTTATAATTTTCCACAACAAATCATTGTAGCGTAAAAAGATTTCTCTGTGAAATCTTTTTTCATAAAATAAAATTCAGGTGAAAAAATGAAAAACAATTGGCCATTAAAAGTATTTATTCTATCCTTTATCTTAGCACTTGTCTTTAGCGGACTATCAACATTCTGTGCAGATTTAAATGTCGTTTTACTAACGATTATTTTAGTATTCGTAATTATGATAGGAATCATATTTGATATGATCGGGGTTGCAACCTTAACAAGTAAAGAAGCCACCTTCCATGCAATGTCCTCTAAAAAAATCAAAGGAGCCAAAGAATCCCTTGCCTTAATTAAAAACAGTAGTGCCGTTTCTAGCATTTGTAATGATGTAATCGGGGATATCTGTGGTATTGTAAGTGGTAGTTTAGGAGCATCGCTAGTTACCTATATTATAGTTACTTTTCATGCAAATCTATTTACTATTAGCATGCTAATTACAGCATTAATCTCTGCATTAACAGTAGGTGGAAAAGCCATGTCTAAACAAATTGCTATGAAAAACTGTGATAAAATTGTATTTATTGTTGGAAAAATGAAAGCAATCTTTCATATTTAAAAGACAAAAAAATAAAATATGAATAACTAGAAAACGAGTGAATTTCGGCTTGCATGTTAAAAAATTTATGATATAATGAAATACGTCAACAAAATCTATGCCTAGGGTTAGGTATGGCGAAAGGAGTTTGGTTATGAAAGCTAACATACATCCAGAAATGAAAGAAGTTGAAATTAAATGTGCTTGTGGAGCAACATTTAAAACAATGTCAACAAAAGATAAGATAGAAGTTGAAATTTGTAGCCAATGTCATCCGTTCTATACTGGAAAACAAGGAAATGCAAAGAGAACTGGAAACATTGAAAAATTTAATCGCAAATATAATCTAAATCAAGAAAAAGCTGAATAAGCTTTTTTTCTTTTAAAAGGAATTTTGATAAATAATAACCAAAATGATATAATGAAATCGGGATTAGTATGAAAAAAATTAAATATGTAATAAAAAGAATCTTTAATATGGATTATGGACGCTTTTTTAAAGTAATAAATGAAGTTCATAAAAAAAGCAAAAAAAGTAGAATCATCATCTTTTTTGATATGATTTATTGTGGCTTTAAATATCAAGCAGGATACATGGACTATTCACTATTTGAAATGTATAACATGAATAAATATGAGCGAAAAACCGTTATCACAAGAGGAATTAATAATAGTTTTATGGTGAAATACAATAACCCAAAGTATTTACATATTTTTCATAATAAAATTGAATTTAATCGTACTTTCGACAAATATTTAAATCGTGAATGGTTAGAATTAAATGGAAAAAATAAAAAAGAATTTGCAGATTTCTGCCTAAAACATAAAGTAATCATGGCAAAACCAATCGATTCTCAATGCGGAACTGGCATCGAAAAAATAGATACGACAGAAAGAAAATTAAAAGATCTATATGATGAATTATTAGAAGATGGAAAAAGATTAGTAGAAGAAGTAGCAGAACAATGCAAACAATTAAGTGAATTGCACCCAGATAGTATCAATACCTTACGAGTAGTAACCCTTTTAGGAAGTGTTGTAGCAGTCTACTTAAGAATTGGAAATAACCATAACAGTGTAGATAACTTTAATCATGAAGGACTAGCTGTGCCAGTAGAAATTGAAAGTGGAGAGATTATTTATAAAGCCTTAGATAAATCCGGTCATTTGTATGAAGAACATCCTCTAACGAAAAAGAAAATTACCGGGCTTGTCATACCTAGATTTAAAGAAGTTCTAGCATTATGTGAAACAGCAGCATTAGAAGTACCAGAAGTGGGTTACGTAGGATGGGATGTCTGCGTAGGAAAAGAAAAATGCTTCTTTATTGAAGCAAATGAATTTCCCGGCCATGATATTTATGGTTTGCCTCCTCATCGTACAAATAATTTAGGATTATTACCAGTATTTAGAAAAGCAGAAGAAAGGAAATTTGAAGAAGAATGAAAATCATTATCGGAGCAGATCATCGAAGTGTTGACCTGCAAAATAAAATAGCTACTTATCTAATAGGAGAAGGAATTGATGTAGAAGTTTGTGCCCTTCCTCACAACGAAAAAGATGATTACCCAGACTTTGCCTTTGACGTTTGTAAAAAAGTAATAAATACCGAAAATGCCTTAGGAATTCTCATCTGTGGAAATGGAATTGGCATGAGTATTGCAGCGAACAAAGTAAAAGGAATCCGTTGCGCCAGAGTAGTGAATAGCGATGATGCCTTTAAAGCCAAGAATCATAATGGAGCAAACGTAATTGCTCTAGGAAACATCAAAGAAGAATTAGCATATGAAATTGTAGATATGTTTATTACAACAAAATTTGCTAGTGAAGAAAGACACTTAGCTAGAATCGCTAAAATAACTGCTTACGAAGGAAATAAACATGAATAGTAAAGTTTACTTATATGTATTTTTTGTCATGCTAAGTGCATATGCTTTATCAGGAGTAAATTTTGATAAATGGATGAAAAAAAATAAAATCTGGGAATCTAGAATCTTAGTGATGATTTTAAGCTTTGCACTAGGATACTTATTAACCAATTTTATTTATGACTTTTTAGAAGTTTGCAAGCTCTTTTAAGGAGGCTTTATGACTCAAAAAATATTGCTATGGACCATAGTAGTATTAAGTTTTATTCTAATAATAGAAGTTAGTTTTCAATCAAAAACTAACTTTTCTTTTGAAGAAGAAATGCCACCAAATCAACCCAAAATAACCAAAATCAAAGTATATGATGAAAAAAAGAATCAAATATATGAAATACCTTTAGAAGAATATATCCTTGGTGTTGTTTCAGCAGAAATGCCCGCATCCTTTGAATTAGAAGCTTTAAAAGCCCAAGCCGTTGCAGCAAGAACCTTTGCAATGTATAAAAAAGAGCATCAACAGACTTCTTACGATGTTTTAATAGGAACAGAAGATCAAGCCTATCAAGATAAAGAACAACTAAAACAAAAATGGCAAGAAGACTTTGAAACAAACTATCAAAAAATAAATAAAGCAGTCTTAGAAACAAGTGGAGAAATTATGACCTATCAAGGACAAGTGATAGAAGCATTTTATTTTTCAATGAGCAATGGTTATACCGAAGACTGCGATATGGTCTTTCAGGAAACTTTACCATACTTAACAAGCGTTGAATCAAGTTGGGATAATGAAACACTAGAAAATTACGAAGTAACCAAAGAAATTTCTCAGGCAGAATTTTGTGAAAAACTAGCAATTAATTGTGATTATATCGAAATAACAAATGTTGAAAAAACCAGTACAGGTAGAGTAAATAAGATTACAATTAATCAACAGACTTTTCGCGGAACAGAAATAAGGACAGCTTTATCTTTAAGATCAACAGACTTTGATATCATCCTTCAAAACCCAATCATCATCACAACAAGAGGATATGGCCACGGAGTAGGAATGAGCCAATATGGAGCAAATGGAATGGCAAAAGAAGGAAAAAAATATCAAGAAATCTTATCACATTATTACCAGAATATTGAATTTTTCAAAATATAACTGTATAAAATCAAAAATCATGGTCAAAATACAAACAGAAAGGAAATGACCATGAAAAGAAGAAAGTTAAAAAAATTTGTATTACCCAGTATCTATGGACTATCTGTAATTTGCATATTTTTAACGGTATATTTTCTAAATAGTAGCTTAAATTTTGTAGAAAGTGAAAATCGGACTGATTCTTCTGTGACCGTACAATCAGATAATGAAGATAATAGCGAGGTTTCAGTAGTAGGAACTGTAGCATTAAAGCCAATTCTTCCATACCAAAATCCAAATGTAACCATTAGTAAAAGTTTTTATCGAATGGAAGACGAAGCAGAAAACCAACAAAAGTCTTTGATTTATTATGAAAATACATATATGCAAAATACAGGAATTCTATATTCAAGTGATGAAAGTTTTGAAGTTTTAGCAAGCGTAGATGGCATCGTAAAAGAAATTAAAGAAGATGAAATTCTAGGATCAGTAGTAACCATAGATTATAATACGAACGTAACAACCATGTATTATAGTTTAGGAAAAGTAAATGTAAAAGAAAAAGATAGTGTCAAAGCTGGAGATATTATCGGTTTGAGTGGAGCAAATAAACTAGAAAATGAAAAAGAGAATTGCCTACTATTTGAAGTATACAAAAATGGGATATTAATAAATCCAGAAGATTTTTATGAAATGAATTTAGAAGATTTAAACTAAAATGAAAAACCAAATAATTTTATATTTAGTAGATGATCGAATTAATAGTTATCAACAAAAAGAAAAGAAATTACTAGAATATCAATTACCCAAAAAAATAATTAAAAATGGAAAAATAACGCATCATCCTAAATTTATCAAAGAATTTAATAAATTTTTAAAGCAAAATAAAATAATTCATAAATTTCAAAGGAATATCATTTGGTGTATCATTCCACCAAACTTTGAACAGACAGATGTAGAACTAATGAGAAATATTTTTGAGGACTTTCCAATTGATGATATAAAATTTATCAAAGAGACAAACTTATATCAATTAAAAAAAAGAACGCTGTGGATAAATAAAAATGAAACCTATGCCTTCTTAACCATTTTAAAAAAGAATCAGTTTGAAACCTATTTATGGGATCAAACTTATTTATTAAATATCATAGAATATATAAATAAAATTTTAGCAATGAATAAATCAATTAAAAGAATCATCTTAATTGGAACAGATCCCAATATTCCGGCTTATGTATGCCAATTACAAAAGCAAACAAATAAAATAGTCCTCTATTATGAGGACCACAAAAATTACTTAATTAACAAATTAATACGACACAATTTATCATAAATTGTGGTTTTTTTATATTTTTATGATATAATTACTATTAGCAAACATAAGTTAGAAGGGTGATGTTCCAAAGTGACAAGTTTTATTGTAATAGAAGATGACAAAAAAACACAGGAAACAATCAAAGAAGTATTAAGACGCGTGGTGATCAGCAAAGATCATAATATCAACATAAAATATTATACCAAATATTCAAAAGAATTGCGAGAGATAATTAATGATACTTCACACAGAAAAGTATATATCATGGATATTGAACTAGAAACAAAGACAAGTGGCATTGATATTGCTAAGATGATTCGAGAAATTGATTGGGAAAGTGAAATTATATTTATCACAAGCCACGATAAAATGTTTGAGACAGTTTATAGAAGCATCTACGAAGTATTCGATTTTATTGAAAAATTCTACAACATGGAAGATCGATTAGAAAAAGATATTGAATTAATTTTTAAAAAGAATTTTGATAATAAAATGCTTACTGTTAGCAATCGAAATGTCGACTTACAAATCTTTTATCGTTCCATTACATATATAACAAGAGATAAAGAAGAAAGAAAAGTAATTATTCATACAGACAGCAACATATTTAAACTAAACATGAATTTATCGGATATATCTCAACTACTAGACGATCGTTTTATTCAAAGTCATCGAAGCTGCATTGTAAATCGTCAGCGAGTTCATGAATGGAATTGGCCGAAAAGCTATTTCATATTAGATACGGGTGAAAAAGTCGATTACTTATCTAAAAAGTTTAAAAAGGAAGTTGAAAAAGTATGTTAGATACAATATATTGCTTTATTGCAGGATGCATGATTCAAGGAATTTTGATTTACGGATACAGAAAAATATCAAATTTTCAAAATACATATAATAAAAAAAGAATATTGATTATAATCCCATTTGCTTTAATAATGGCAGTACTAAATTATTATAATTTATCATCAGTTCATACGATTTGTTCTATTTTTTTCTACTATATAGATTATGCATTTATATATCGTCAAAACAAAAACAAAGTATTATTTTATGGGACGGTTCTTTGGTTAATGACTGCACTCGTAGATATGATAACAATGTTTACGCTATCCATTACTTCCATAATAGAGCTTTTTTCCTCAAATTTGATGATACTTCGCGTAGTAGACACAATGGCAATTTGCCTAATCATGTATGCAATTTATAATATAAAAAGTTTAAATCAGAATTTGTCAAAAGTTTACGATAAGATAAAAAAAATTAAATTTCCATACTTTAAAATTTTTTTAATTATAGCAGTAATAACATCATTAGGATTAACATTCTTTGCAATAATGCAACAAAAAGGTTTTAGTGATATAAAAAATATTTTTTATGTTTTAGTAGCCTGTGTATCAATACTAGCTTACTCTTATGCTACAATACTATATAGAAACTATGTATTAAGCGAAACAAAAGAATATCTAATTAAAAATAATGAATTTTATATCAAAATGATTAACGATTATAGAGTACTTAAGCACAATATAATTCATCAATTAAATGGCATAAAAAGCGTATCAAATAAAAAAGCCACAAATTTAATAAATGATTTAATAGAACATTATAATGAAAATACGATTCACACCCAATATCTAAAAAATATGCCAACCGGAATAAGTGGAATAATATATGAAAAAATATATAATTATAATCAAACAGAACTACAATTAAGTATTGATAATCATATAGAGAGTTCTGTATTTGATAACTTGACACCTAGAAGTTATAACTTACTTTGTGAAGCCTTAGGAGTCTTACTTGATAATTCGCTAGAAGCATGTATGAAAACAACGAAAAAAACTTTATTAATTGATATGAATGAAACCGAAAATTCCTATAGTATAAAAATCATTAATACTTTTAATGAAACATTAGATTTAGATAAACTTGGAACAGCAAAATATACGACACATAAATCTGGTCATGGAATAGGTTTATTTTCATTAATTGGTCGAAAAAAGATAAAAATCAAAACATCCATCATTAATGATTTATTTTTAAACGAAATTACAATTTTAAAAACAACCAATTAAAAAAGATCAAAAGATCTTTTTTATAACATTTCTTCTGGACATACAGGTTCGTCAAAGAAGAAACCAATACATTTCATACTTCCTTCTTTAGCGACTTTAGTAGCAGCGTTTGATAAAACATTAGCAATAAGATTCACAATAACCCTCCTTTCATTTTGAATTGTTCAAATTTATATTAAAAATTTAAACCATGTTTTTGATAATACAACTTGTAATTTTCAAATGGTGTCCGTGTTAACTTATAAGTTAAAGGATTAATACAACAGATTTGAATAATTATGCTGTAACAAATTGCATTAGAAATTTTTACATCTTTAATGAAAAATAGAAAAATCAAATAAAGTAGAAGAACAATAATTGCTTTGCACTTCTGCTTTTTTCGCATTTGTTCATGAATCAAGGGACGAGCTGGAGTATCTGCTGGAGCCCATAATCCAAAGGAAATAAGCCCACAAAGCCAAATTATTACTTCTAAAAAATAAGGAATGGAAAAAAATTTGATTAAACTACAACCAATCACATAAATGGGAATAGTAGTCATCCAACATGCTAAAGTTGTTTTCGCGTGCAATCCATAAGTGTAACGCTTTGTAATCCCATGAATAATAAGTAACAAAAAATATTCATATAACATATCGAAAATAAGAAATAAAAAAAATAGAAAAATAAATTTTGTTAACATATTATAGATGGCTTCTAATCCATAATATAATTGTTTCGTTTTTAATTCGTCACATTTTTCATGATTTGTAATAAACTGATAACAATAATTAATAAAAAACTGTTTCACACAAAAACCTCTCTATAGCACAAGAACATTATATAGGCCTTTCAAAGCATAAAAATAAATGAATTCCTCAATAAAGCAATTTTTCAAGTGAAAAGCAAATTTGAATTTTTCAAAAAATGAAAAATAGCCTTTCAAACATATTTCAAAGAATTTAAGACAAAGTAATAAATGTAAGACGAAAAAATAAGGTAATGTAGTTTTGTCGTGAGTTGATAAAAGAAAAGGTAAAAACTTTGTCGAAGGCTTTTTATTGAAGAACAGCAAAAACTCATGATAAAGTAGTTTCAGCAGTAAATAGAGTAAGAAGGAGAGGTGTAAAGTGTTGCGCGGAAAAGTAAAATGGTTCAATAATGTTAAGGGCTATGGATTTATTCAATATGATGATTTAGAAGATATTTTTGTACATTATTCAGCTATTATTAAAGATGGATATAAAACGTTAAAAGAAGGCGAACTTGTTGATTTCAAATTAATAGAAACATCTAAAGGATTACAAGCCGTCGATGTAACGGAAGTGGAAATGACTACTGTGGAATAACGGTAGTTTTTTTCTTATGACTTTGATATAATACAACTAGGAAGGTGAGAATATGAAAGTAAATATTAGGGGAGACAAAGTAGTCGTTACAGAAGCCATTAAAAGTCAAATTATGGAGAAATTAAAAAAATTAGACGTATACTTTGAAAATCCTGATGACATAACTGCCCACGCTTTAATTCATGTAAAAGGGTTAAATCAAACAATAGAAGTAACAGTTCCAACAAAAAGATACACATTAAGAGCAGAAGAAACCCAAGAAGATCTTTATGCAGCAATCAATTTAGTAACAGATAAATTAGAAAGACAAATTAGAAAAAATAAAACCAGATTAAATCGCAAATACAAGAATAGTGAAAAGAATGACATTTTAACAAACTTTACGGTTGCAGATGAAGAAGAAAATGACTCAAAAATCGTCAAACGAAAAGAAATTGACATGAAACCAATGGATGAAGAAGAAGCTATTTTACAAATGGAACTTCTTGGACATGATTTCTTTATTTTTAAAAACGAGCCAGAAGCTTGTGTATCCGTACTATATAAAAGAAAAGATGGAATGTACGGAATTATAAATGTAAAATAAAAAAGTCCATTTATTACTAATTGACAACGACTTAGATTAATGCTAATATATCTTCGCCAAAAAGGAGATCCTAACTTATATGATAAAAGAATATCAAATGATATCCAAAAATCGTTATATATACGAAACATATACTGGCGATATATACGTTTTAGATGAAAAAGTACCTTTTACTTTTGGGAAAGGTAAAGAACAAAAATACTATGATAAATTAATTGCATATCTAGAAACTCATAAGATATATAAAGTCCATGGATATAACAGAATTCCAAAGTCTATCATGAAAAAAGATTCCCATAATGTAAGAAACTTCATGATAGGATTTATAACCGGTTTAAGTGTTTTAATTGCAGGACCGATTTTAAAACAATATTTTAAAAATTATCAAGCAAATCAAGAATTAAAAACACTAGAAAAAAATATAACTACAATAGGGGATACTGAAATTAATGAACTCTTACTGCAAATAAAAGAAGTCATTAAAAAACAAGGATTGGCAGATGAAATTTATGATGAAGTAATTTTTGAAAATCTCTTTCGTAATTTTTCATCCAATCAAGAAGCATTCCTATACTATATAAAAAATAGTATTAACCAAAATGAATCTTTAACGCAATCAGAAAAAACAGAATTAATAAAAGAATATGAAAGAATGATTCAAAAATATGGAAATTACTATAATGGATTATCTATCTTGAATGCTTTAATTCAATTAGAAAATGCTCCTGTATCACATGATTTTGAAAAGGCTATAGAAACGTATCAAATGCCAAATGACAAAAATACACTTTATAATAGTTCAAATAATTCAGAGGCAATAGAAGCATTGCATCATGAAATGAGCCATCTAGAAGATAAAAATTTAAAATCTGATCATATTGTTTTCTATCGAGAAGCAAAAGCAACTCTTTTAAGTAAAGCTGGATCTTCTGATGCGTTGCTAGTAATAGAAACGCTTTGCAAGATTGCTGGTAAAGAAAGCATTTTACCTGGACTTATCAATCGCAATTATGACCTCATATGGGAAAATGTTAAAAATAGCGTTAACGCACAGGAAAGTGGAAAGGTAGATTTACTACAGGGAATGCTTGAACACATGAACGTTGCAGATGTCTATAATGTAGAAAAATACCAAGAAATATATAAAGTTTTAAATGAATTATATAAAAGTAAATATGGATATGATATTTTTAGTAGTCAACCAGAAAAAGAACATGCCTTAATTCGAAAAATACCAGATCAAACCGAAATATGAAAATTGCTTAAATAAAAGCAATTTTTTCATTTGAACCTTTTCATTCACTAGAAAATGCGATAAAATAGCCTAGTAACCAAGAAAGATAAAGTATTCTTTTTAATGAGTTTATGATAAAATACTACTAATGGAGGGTAATATATATGGGATTTTTAAGAAAATTAATAGATTCAGAATATAAAGAATTAAAAAGATTTGAAAAAATGGCTGATGAAATCATGGCTTTAGATGAGACCATGCAAGCTTTATCAGATGAAGAATTAAAACACAAAACCGTTGAGCTAAAAGAAAGACTTGAAAAAGGAGAAACACTCGATGACATTATTGTTGAAGCCTATGCAACAGTAAGAGAAGCCGATGCGCGTATTATTGGTGAAAAACCATTCTATGTACAAATTTTAGGTGGACTAGCAATTCACTTTGGTAATATTGCTGAAATGAAAACAGGAGAAGGAAAAACTTTAACAGAAACTATGCCAGCTTATTTAAATGCTTTAAGTGGAGAAGGCGTACATATCGTTACTGTAAATGAATTCCTTGCTAAACGTGACTCTGAGTGGATGGGAGCTGTTTTTGAATTCTTAGGATTAAGTGTAGGTCTAAACTTAAGAGAGATGAGCCCAAAAGAAAAACAAGAAGCTTATAATAAAGATATTCTTTATTCAACCAATAGTGAAATTGGTTTCGATTATTTAAGAGACAACATGGTTGTAAGAAAAGAAGATCGAGTACAAAGACCATTAAATTTCTGTATTGTAGATGAGGTTGACTCCATTTTAATTGATGAAGCACGGACCCCATTAATTATTTCTGGAGGAAAATCAAATACCAAAAATCTATATATGGATGCTAATAAAGCCGTTCAAGGATTTAAAGAAGATGAAGACTATGCCTATGATGCCAAAACCAAAAGTGCATCATTAACCGAACAAGGTGTTGAAAAAATTGAAAAATTCTTCAATTTAAAAAATTTATATGATTTAGATAATACCATTTTAGTACATCATGTAAATCAAGCTTTAAAAGCCAATTATGCCTTTAAAAAAGATGTAGATTATGTAGTAGATAATAATGAAGTGATTATTGTAGACCAATTTACTGGACGTTTAATGAAAGGACGTCAATTTAGTGAAGGTTTGCATCAAGCCCTAGAAGCCAAAGAAAACGTAAAAATAAATGAAGAAACAAGAACCATGGCAACCATTACATTCCAAAATTTGTTTAGAATGTATAAAAAACTTTCTGGTATGACCGGTACTGCTAAAACGGAAGAAGAAGAATTTAGAAACATCTATAATATGTATGTAATTCAAATTCCTACCAATAAACCTGTCATTCGTGAAGATTTACCAGACTTAGTGTATTCAAGTATTGCTGGAAAATATGAAGCCATTGTCAAAACAATTAAAGAAATTCACAAAACAGGGCAACCAATCTTAGTAGGAACCATTTCCGTTGAAGCAAATGAACATTTAGGAGGATTGCTTACTAAAGCAGGCCTAAAACATGAAATTTTAAATGCCAAAAATCATGCGAGAGAAGCAGAAATCATTGCTAAAGCAGGAGAAAAAGGTGCTATCACAATTGCTACAAATATGGCTGGACGTGGAACCGATATTAAACTTGGGGAAGGTGTAAAAGAACTAGGAGGCCTTTGTGTAATTGGAACGGAAAGACATGAATCACGTCGTATCGATAACCAATTGCGTGGTCGTTCTGGACGTCAAGGAGATCCAGGAATGAGTCAATTCTTCGTTTCCTTTGAAGATGAGTTAATGCGTCGTTTTGGAACCGATAAAATAAAGAGAATGGTAGAATCATTAGGACTTACCGGAGATCAAGCAATTCGTTCAAAATCATTAACCAGAAGTATTGAATCTGCTCAGAAAAAAGTAGAAGGAAATAACTTCGACATGCGAAAGAGCCTACTAGATTATGATAATGTAGTAAATGAACAACGTTTGATTATTTATGAAAAAAGAAATGATATTCTAGAACTTGATAGCGTTCACGATACAATTAAAGATACATTCAAAAACACAATATCTACTCTAGTAAAAAATCATATTGCTCCAGAAGGATACTTAACAGATAATGATAAATCAGAAATATTAGAATATGTAAATACAAATTTCATTAAAGGAAATGAAATCAAAATTGATGAAATTAAAGATAAACAAGAGGATGAAATCATTGAATTATTAACAAAAGAAGTCAATGAGGATTATGAAGAAAAAATAAAAGATGCTCCTCACTTCGAAGAATTTGAAAAAGCCATCATGCTTCGTGTGATTGATTCGGCTTGGGTAGATCATTTAAATGAAATGGAACACTTAAAAGATGGAATCATGCTTAGAGGATATGGTCAAACAAATCCATTACAAGCTTATACCATCGAAGGTTTTGACTTATTCGAAAGACTTTTAGATAAAATTGATAATGATGTAGCTCAGTTCTTATTAAAAGCAGAAATTGAGCAAAACCTAGAACGAAAACAAGTCATTCAAGGAAATGCAAATGACGGAAAAGAAAAAGTCGGTCATACCATTAGAAATGAAAAGAAAGTTGGTCGAAATGACCCATGTCCATGCGGCAGTGGTAAGAAATACAAAAATTGTTGTGGAAAGTAGTAGGTTTTATAAGGGTTTGCGAGGCATAGGGTTTTGA
>CANQXM010000024.1 GCA_947627835.1 uncultured Bacilli bacterium
GGTAATATTACAGGAATCTATGATATGGCTGGAGGGGCCTGGGAACAAGTAATGGGAGTTATGATGGATGATGAAGGAATGCTGGTAAGTGGACGTGATAGTACAGAAAATAGTAATTTTATAGGGACTTTAACCTATCCCCAGACTGATGCTAATGTTGATAATCGAACAAAAACAAGATGGACTCAAGCCGATGGTGGTGTTTCTTATCCAGAAGGTAAGTATTATGATTTATATAATTATGGAACAACAGATTATAGTTATGAACGTAGAATCTTAGGAGATGCAATGGGGGAATTGGGACCGTTTGGAACAAAAGATTATGGTGGTGGAGGTAGACGAATAAGTTCTTGGTATGATGATGAAGCTTGGCTTATTGTTACTTGGCTTCCTTGGCTTGAACGTGGTGGTGGCGTTACATTTGGAATTAATGCGGGCGTGTTTTTCTTTGGTAATACACAAGGGCTTGCCGCTGGTCATAGAGGTTTCCGAGTAGTCTTATCTCCTTAAAAACTTTGCTAAAATTTGTCATTAATGGTACAATCAATTTAGGAGTGTGACCGATATGTTATCTGTTGATGAACAAAGAAAAAAAATAAAAAAAGGAATTTGGGAATCGTTTGTATTTAATGCCTTTTTTATTATATTTGCTTTAATACTTTTATTTCGTTCTGATTATATTATTCAAAATTTTGTTATAGCAGTTGCCTTTTTAGGAATTATTTGTGGAGGTATGTCACTACTTATTTATTATCGTTTAGATAAGAAACTACGCATATATAGTGATGATTTAAGTAAAGGGCTTTTGTTTCTATTATTTAGTATAGTGGCTTTAATTAAAACAAATATTTTTGTGAATATGTTTACTTTTATGATTGGTGGTTACTTGATTTTTAAGTATGTTGAAAGGTTACAAAGTGTTTTGCAATTACGAAATTTAAAGAAAGTGTTATGGAATGTAGCGCTTGGCATTAGTGTTCTTTGCATTATTTTAGGTATGATCATTTTGTTAAATCCATTTGATGGAAAAATTCCTCTTTCTAATGTTGTTGCTGTGTGTCTTATTTCTGCAGAAAGTTTAGGAATTGTTCAAAATATTTTATTTTTGATCGGTATGGGGAGAGAAAATGGAACAGAAGAAAAGTAGTAATTTTATGGCAACACTTATAAAGTTGCCGTTTCGAATTTTATTTAGTCGTTTTACTTTTGCTTTACTGGCTCTTCTTATTCAGTTTATTGTCATTTATTATGTAGCGGTCTTTTTTCAAAAGTATTTGTTGTGGTTATTTGGTGGAACTTTTATTTTTGGATTATTACTTACAGTGCATATTTTAAATGAACCGGTGAATCCAGCTTTTCAGCTTTCTTGGATTATTCTTATTTTAGTATTTCCGGCCCTTGGTATTTTTGTTTATTTATTTGTACGGTTACAAGTAGGAGTTCATGCTCTTTGCAAGCATTTTGAACGTACTCATGAAGCGGTATCTGCTTATCAGGTACAAGATTTGCATATTCGCAATAAACTTCTTGAAATTGATCCACTTGTTTATAATTATGCAACTTATATGGGTAGACTTGGTTATCCGGTTTATCAACATACGAAAGCAACGTATTTTCCTTTAGGGGATGATATGTATAAAAAATTACTTGAAGATTTAGAAAATGCTCATGATTATATTTTTTTAGAGTTTTTTATTATTGCTCGTGGAAAAATGTGGGATTCTATTTTAGATATTTTAAAACGGAAGGTTAAAGAAGGTGTCGAAGTTTATCTTTTATATGATGGAACTTGTTCATTTGTATTACTTCCAGCTGATTATCCAAAGGAATTAGAAAGTTATGGCATTCATGCCCGAATCTTTAATCCAGTAATTCCTGTTGTATCTACGCAATATAATAATCGCGACCATCGTAAAATTGTTGTTATTGATGGAAAAGTTGGATATACGGGTGGAGCTAATTTAGCGGATGAATATATTAATGAACTGGTTCGTTTTGGTCATTGGAAAGATACTGCTATTCGTTTAGAAGGGGAAGCTGTACGAAGTTTAGTGTTGCTCTTTTTGGAAAACTATGCTTATAAAATTGAAGCAAGGGATATTGAACGCTATTTAAAAGAAATTCCTACAAAACGAAATTCGAGTTTTGTCATTCCTTTTGGTGATAATCCTTTTGATGAGTTTAATGTCGGGGAAGTTAGTTATTTTCATGTTTTACATACTGCAAAAAAATATGTACATATTATGACCCCTTATTTAATTTTGGATCATGATATGCTACAAAATTTATGTGATACGGCTTTAAGTGGAGTTGATGTTAAAATTATTATGCCAGGAATTCCTGATAAGCGTTTGGTGTGGTATTTGGGAAAAAGTTTTTATGAACCTTTGATGAATGCTGGAGTAAAGATTTATGAATATACACCAGGATTTGTGCATAGTAAGATGTTTGTTAGTGATGATGAAAAAGCCATTATTGGTACTATTAACTTAGATTATCGCAGTTTGTATTTGCATTTTGAAGATGCTGTTTATTTATACCAAGATGAGAGTATTTTGAAGATGGAACAAGATTATCAAGCAACTTTACAACAATGTCGTTTGGTTACTCGGAAAGATTTAAAGAAAATGTCTTTCATTCAAAAAGCAATTGGAAAAGTTGAGCGGGTCATTGCACCATTGCTTTAGCATTTTTTCTTATTTATGTAATAGATTTTCTATAGGTGAACTATGGAAAATCTTTTTTTATTTTTGAAAGGTCTTATTATTGGACTTGGAAAAGTTATTCCGGGTGTTAGTGGCAGTTTACTTGCTATTTTATTTCATGTTTATGATGAAGCAATTTTGGCATTTAATCATTTTTTTGAAGATGTATTTCATCATTTTTCTTATTTGTTCTTTCTTGGAAGTGGGATAGGGGTTTCCATTCTTTTATTTAGTAAAGTCCTTTTATATTTTTTTAACCGGTTTGAAGGGGCATTTATGGTTTTATTTTTGGGACTTATTTTGGGTTCTATCTGGCCTTATCATAAAACGGTTTGTTTTTCTAAAAAAATTTATTTTTTACTTTTTTTCATTCCTTTTTTTCTTCCGTTTTTTTTCACCATTTTTCATTTTTCATGGAAAGTTCAAACTCCTTTTGAATTTCTTTTGTTAGGTGGATTGGATGCTCTTACCATGATTGTGCCAGGGATTAGTGGAACTTCATTATTTTTTATGCTGGGTTGTTATTCTACCGTTTTATCTGTTTTTGGGGATCCGATTACTCATTTCTTTTCATTTTGTTTTTATTTATTGGGAATGCTTTTGGGTGGCGTTTTTACGATTCGGGTGGTAGAAATTATTTTACGAAATTATAAGAATGCGTTTGCCTGTTTGGTGGATGGACTTCTTTGGAGTACTGCCATTTCTTTTGGCTATTTGGTTTTTTCTTCAATTTCTTGGACGATGATTGTTCTTTATTTTCCATTATTTTTCCTTGGTTTTCTTTTATCTTTTCTTTTTGGATAAAAAAGTATGTTATAAACCCCAAAAATTTTGTATAATATTTTCATGGAAGTTGGGATTATATGTCAAAAAAGACAGGGGTTATTTCTTTCATCATTATTCTTTTAGGAGCTTTCTTTTTAGTTTTTTTTGAAATGAAAAAAGAAGGATTTCATGAAGATGAAATTTATTCAATTACTTCTTCAATTTCCGAAGTTTGGAAAACGGGTTTACTTCAAAAAAATGTAGATGAAGTTCCTGTATGGAAAACGAAAGAAGAGGTTTTAAGCAAACTTATCAAAAATGAAAATAATCATAGTACACTTGTAGATGTTTATCAAAATCAAGTTGCTGATGTGCATCCACCATTTTTCTATTTTTGTAGTCATTTCTTTTTGTTAATGTTTTCAAATCTTGTTTTTCATGCGATTTTTTTATTAAATTTGGTCTTCTATTTTTTAGTGAATTGGATACTGATCTTGATTCTTAAGAAAATGAAGAAAGAGAAAGCGATTATTCCCACTTTACTTTTTTATGATTTTTCAATTGTCATGCTAAATACGTTTACTTTTCAAAGAATGTATGGCATGCTTACTTTTTTTGGACTTAGTTATTTTTATTTAAATTTAAAGATTGCGATGGATGATTTTGCAATTTCTAAAAAGACGGCAATTCTTCTATTTTTGACAACTTTATTTGGCTTTTTAACGCAGTATTTCTTTGTCATTTATGCTTTAGTTTTATTTGTCATTCAAATGCTTCATATGTTTAAGCAAAAGAAAAATGCTAGTGCATTTTGGTATTTTCTTATTCATGTAGGTGCTGCTCTTTTTGGACTTTTACTTTTTCCGAGTTCCATTTCGCACATTTTGTTTGGAGGTCGAGGAGTTGGCAGTTTCCTAAATTTGCATTACTTTGATCGTTTGCGAACTTTCTTTAGAATTATTTTAGAAAATATGAATGTTTCTTGGTATATTATATTTGTTTTATTAGGTTATTCTTTTTACCGGCATCATGATCATGTGCAGCAGCTTTTATTGATTCCGATTTTTGTTTATTTCTTTCTGATTGTACAAATTGTTCCTTTTTTGGAAATTCGCTATATTATGATGATTATGCCTTTATTAATGCTTAGTTTTGTACTAGTGTTAAGTGATGAGATTCATCCGAATTTTGCCATTGGGGTTGTGATTTGTTTATCAATTTTAGGAATTATTTGGCATGAACCACAATTTCTTTATTCTTCTTATTCCGATGCTAAAAAAGCGAGTGAAACTTATCATGATTATTCTATGGTACTTGTTACGGATAATACATTTACTTATTTAAAAGAAGTACCAGAAATGATCCAATATCAAAAGACGATTGTAATTAATTTAAATCATGATGAAATGAAATATTTAGAAGATGATGTTAATATAAAAGAAGAAGGAAGTTTTGTTCTTCGATTTGAAAGTTATTTAAATGGTTCTGATATTTTAGAGCAGCTTGCTACTATGGGTTATGAAGTGAAAGAAAAGTTATTTGAAAATCAAGAACAGGTAGGTTATGTAATGGAGGTTAGAAATGCGTAAGTTAACGATTATAGTTCCTTGTTATAATGAAGAGGAAAGTTTACCCTTATTGTTTCCGGCAATTTTAGAGATTGTGCCAGAATTTGAGAAACGGGGAGTGGAGATTTCCTTATTGTTTGTTGATGATGGAAGTACGGATCAAACTTTAAAGATTATTAAGGAAAAAGCAAAGAAGGATGAAAGTATTCATTATTTATCTTTTTCTCGAAATTTTGGAAAGGAAGCAGCAATTTATGCAGGACTTACTCATGCTAAAGGGGATTATGTCACTTTAATTGATGCTGATTTACAAGATCCTCCCCAAAAAATCTTGGAAATGTATGATGTCATGGAGAAGGAGAATTATGATGTTGTTGGTTTAAGAAGAGTTACTAGAAAGGGAGAACCGGTTATTCGCAGTTTCTTTGCCCGGAGATTTTACCGGCTCATTAACCGTATTAGTAAAGTAGAAATGGTATCTGGTGCCCGCGATTGTCGGCTTATGAAGCGAGAAGTTGTTGATGCAATTTTACAAATGGATGAATATAATCGTTATTCAAAAGGCTTATTTAGTTTTGTTGGATTTAAAACAAAATGGCTTGAATATGAAAATGTAGAGCGCGTAGCAGGGCAAACGAAGTGGAGTTTTTGGAAGTTATTTGTTTATGCCATTGAAGGAATTATTGCTTTTTCTACGGTTCCACTTTCTTTGGCAATTTGTTTTGGAATTCTGTTTTTGTTTCTTTCTTTTCTGCTTTTTCTTATCTTTCTCATTCAATATTTTATTTTTCATGTAGCTTTTCAACTATGGTTTCTTATCACAATTCTCATTCTCTTTGTTTCTGGAATTCAACTTTTCTGTATTGGAATTTCTTCTCTTTATCTTGCTAAAACTTATTTGGAGACGAAAAAACGACCGGTTTATGTCATTCGTGAAAAAGATGAAACTTCTATTTTATAACTCCCTTTCTAGCGGAAATAGTTGCAAAATGTTGAAAGTTGTATTATAATGTATTTGTACTAGCACAAGTAGTACGGATATATGATTAAATGAAGAGGGGGATATTATGTTTGATTTGGATTATCAAAGCAGAACTCCGATTTATGTGCAAATTTGCAATGAGATTGAAAATTGTATTATTCGTGGAAAATTAAAACCAGATATGCAAATGCCAAGCATTCGTGAACTTGCCAGTGATTTAGGGGTTAATCCGAATACTGTAAAAAAGTCTTATGCAGAGTTAGAAAATAAAAAAGTGATTCGAAGTATATCAACGAAAGGTACATTTATTACTACTAAAATTGAGGAAATTGTTCAAAATAAGATTAAAGAATCTTTTGAACAAATCCAAAAAGAAATTACGGAGCTTAAAATGCTAGGAGTTTCTTTAGAAGAAATTAAAGAAAGGATAAATTAGGTGTTTATATGTTAGTTATACTATATTATATTATCTTTTCCATTTCCTTTGTGTATGGGATGTATTTTACTATAACTGGCCTTTTTGGATTTAAAAATTATCATAAAAGTATGTTTTCAAAGCATAAACCAAAATATCGTTTTGGTATTGTTATTCCAACGCGAAATGAAGAGAAGGTTATTGCATCCTTGATTAAGAGTTTGCAAAAACAAAATTATCCAAAAGATTTCTATGAAATTTTTGTAGTTCCAAATAATTGTACGGATGATACGGAGGGTGCTGCAAGAAAAGCAGGTGCTACCATCATTAATTGTACGGTACCTGTTAAGTTTAAGGCAGATGCTTTAAAATTTACATTTAATAAGCTTCAATCTCGAGAAGATATTGATGCGTTTGTTGTATTTGATGCTGATAATTTGGTTCATCCTGACTTTTTAGCAAGAATGAATGATGCTCTTTGTGAAGGGGTTCAAGTTGCCCAAGCGTTCCGTGATGCAAAAAATATGGGAGATAATTGGATTACTGGTGGATATACATTATTCTATTTTATTCAGAATTTCTTTTATAATCGTGCACGAATGAATTATGCAGGATCTGC
Source organism: uncultured Bacilli bacterium (assembly GCA_947627835.1). Lineage (GTDB taxonomy): Bacteria > Bacillota_I > Bacilli_A > RF39 > UBA660 > MGBC162267. The sequence continues at coordinate 7,055 of CANQXM010000024.1, forward strand.
TACCATTAATGGTACTGGATTTGTCATGAGAAAAGAAGTTGTTAAAGATGGCTTTAATACGGTGACGATTACAGAAGATAGTGAGTTTACAGCACAATGTGCTATTCGTGGTATTCAAGTTGCCTTCGTTGAAGATGCTATTACTTATGATGAACATCCGATTACTTTTAAAGAAAGTTGGAAACAACGGAAACGTTGGACGAGTGGAACACTCAGTTGTTTATCTACTTATTGGAAGAAATTAATGTCTACATTCCTTCAAACTGGTAATATTGCTTGTTTTGATATGACAATGATGTTTTTAGCACCAATTATGATGTTAGTTGCTGCTGTGTTATCGGTTGTATTAATTATCTTTAATATTGTCGGAATTGAATTGTTTGATTTCTTCTCTTACTTGTATGCATCTGGTTTATTATTCTTTGTAGTCTTTTACTTATTAAGTGTTCTTATGAACGTCTTTGTGGTAAAATATAATCATAAAAATCCAAAAAATATGTTGTCAGGAATTATTTTCTTTACCGTATTTTTACTTTCATGGATTCCAATCAATGTTATTTGCTTATTTAAGAAAACTAATAACTGGGAACAAATCAACCATCATCGTAATGATGTGGATTTGGATAAATTGTTGAATTAGTCTTCATCAGAAGATTTTTTTCATATGAAGGGGTGATAAATATGTATTGGGCATATTTAGAAACGGAAATTGGTATTTTAAAAATTGTGACGAATGAAGAAGTGGCATTAAAGGTTGAAATTGTTCCAGAAAAAAAGGAAGATCATCCTTGTGATCTTACGTTGGAAACGAAAAAACAGTTAGAAGAGTACTTTGCTGGAAAACGGAAAGAATTTACGATTCCTATTTATCATCAAGGGCCACCTTTTCAAAGAAAAGTTTTTGAATTTATGAAAAAAGTTGATTATGGAACAACCCTTACTTATGAAGAAGTGGCAAAGAGTGTGAATAATCCACTTGCTAGACAAGCCATTGGGAATACTATAAAAAATAATCCATTGCTTATTTTAATTCCATGTCATCGAATCGTTCATAAAGATGGACATCTTGCTGGATTTATGTATGGTAATGAAGTCCAACAAAAACTATTGGATTTGGAAGGTATCAAATTGTAGTTTGATATCATCTTCTTTTTTGTGTAAATTTATGCATGATTGTTGGTAATAAGTTGTAGAATGAATAAAAGGGTGACAATATGAAAAAAGTAGAACAGACTATTATTACGATTTTAATTGTAATTTGTATTGGAATGTGTGTAGGAAGTTTAATTATTTTTATTTCTAGAAGTCATGAAACTTCTAAGGAACGAGAAGAGGAATATGCTTTTGAAGAAGTAACAATTTCTGCAAGTATGGAAGAGAAAGCGGAAGAAATCTTTTTGAATGGGGTTGTTCCTGGCCTTTTACATGGTAAAAGTTTTCCATCTAGGAATTTTACTAATAATAGTGAGTTACTTACAGATGAAATTGATAAGTTCTATTTTGTTCTAGAATATATTAAGATGCAAGATGAAAAACTTATTGAATCTTCTTCTAGTTATGATGCTTCTAAGGAAAACGAATGTCGGATTCTTTTGCAAAATTTTCAACCGATTGCAAAGTCCATATGGGGTGTAGAAATTGATTTTACACAAATTAATTCTCCGGTTGTTCGTATTCAAGATGATTATATTTATTCTGATGATAGTGAGGTTGCCAATTTATTTGTTTTAAAATTAAAATCGATTCAATATACGGGTTCATCTTATAAGATGGTAACAGATGTTTATACGGCCATTCAAGATGGTACAGTTAATCAAGAACTTGTTTCTTCTTTTTCCAAGGCTGCTTATATTTCTCGTGATTATTTATATGGTAGAATGGAATGGGAATATCGTCTTGATACGCAAAATCGTGTTTTACAAAAAGTTACATTTTATGGAATGTAATTTTTTCTTTCTTTTGATATAATAATGAAAGGTGGTTTTTATGAAAAATATGTATTTTCGAAGATTTTTAGCTTATGTCATTGATATTATTTTTGTTGGGGCACTTACTTCGGTGATTTCTTTAATTCCATTTGTAAGTCCGAATGAAGAAGCGTATAATCAAGCGGCGGATCAATTGGTTGAATTAGTGAATCATTATGAAGAAAAGGATGAAAAAACTTTTCAAGATGAATATATTGCTATTTCTTATGATCTTAACCGTGCGAATATCAATTATATTGTTTTGAATGTTGTGGTTATTATTGCGTATTTTGGTATTTTTCAGTGGCAAAGAAATGGACAGACGTTTGGAAAACGAATTATGAAAATTCGAGTTGTTCCTGCAGGAGAAAACAAACTTTCTTTTCTTTCCTATTTTGTCCGTACGGTAGTGCTACATAATGTCATTATTACTATTTTACAAGTATTAGTTCTTTTATTTATGACGAAAGAAAATTATTATTTGTATTATCAAAATATTAATTTAGTTGGTTATGTTTTCATGATGATTTTACTTTTATGTATGTTTATTCGAAACGATCGTCGTGGACTTCATGATTTAATTGCACGGACGAATGTTGTGATGGAGGATGCGCCTTTAGAAGATGCTGTGATTGTAAAACCTGAAGAAAAGAAACCAAAAAAGACTTCTTCTAAAGAAGAAAAAGTAACGAAAGCAAAAACGATTTCTAAAAAAAGTACAAAACCTAAAAATTAAGTTTTGTACTTTTTTGATGATGGGATAGATTCATTTTAAAGAATGTATTAAATAATTTATATAAATCATAGGTATCATCTAAACCAACGCATTCATTTGCAGAGTGCATGGCAAGTTCGGCAAGACCAATATCAATGGATAAAATACTTACGTGTCGAAGACTGATTCCTGCTAATGTACTACCTGCATTCATATCGTTTCGACTGGTAAAGTCTTGGACTTTTATTTTGGCTTTTTCACATATTGCTTTTAAAATGGAAGCCGATAAAGAATCGGTAGTTGTCTGTTTTTCTTTGGAAATTACAATTCCTTTGTTGATGTATATTTGGTTTGTATTATCCGATAAGTCCGGATGATTGGGATGGATGGCATGGGTATTGTCTGAACTAATCATGAATGAATTTGCTAAACTATTTGAAATATCAATTTGAAGCGCCGCTGCAATTCTTTTTAAGGTATCTAACAGGAAGTTTGAATCAGCGCCTTCTTTTGTTAAACTACCAACTTCTTCACTATTAAAACTACAAAAAACATTGATATTTTTGGAGTTGTTACTTTTTTTCATGGCTTCTAGGGCTGCAAATGTACTTGTTAAGTTGTCGATTCTTGGTGAAATTAAAATGTTGTTTTTATTGCCAATGATACATGGCTTTTCTAAATTATAAACATGTAGGTCGTACTCACAGATTTCTTTTTTAGGAAAATGAAAGTTTTTGTAGAGAAGTTCTTTGATGACGTCTTTTTTCTTTTCAATATCGATGATGGGGATTAAGTCGACTTGTTCATTAATATTTAAGTTGGTGTTTGCTTGGGCATTTTGATGAATGGCTATACTTGGAATTAGTAAAAGGGGCTTTTTAAAATCAACAATATTGGTTTTGAAGGTATTTTCTTTTTTGGTAATTACTTTTCCAGCAAGGGAAAGAGGACGATCAAACCAACCATAATTTAAAAGACCGCCATAAGGTTGCACGTTACATTTTAAATATCCATTTTCATATATTTCATTTTGTGGTTTTAATAGCAGGGCTGGTGTATCTGAATGCGTGGTAATAATGGAAAAGCCATTTTGGTAGTTTTTGCCAATTTGAAAAGCAATTAGGGAAGCATTGTTTCTGGTTACCAGATATTTTCCAGGTTTTAGATTCCATTCTTCTTCTTCCCATAAAATTTGAAAATCTAGTTTTTCTAGTTCATGAACCATTTCTTTTACAGCGGTATAGGTGGAAGTTCCTTTTTCTAGAAAGTTAATTAATTTTTTATTATAAGTTTCTTTTTGCATAACGATCACAATATTAGTTTGATTCAAAAGCAAAAATTTATAAATAAAAAAGAAGTTCTTGGTTGAAGTAATTTGATAAAAACTTCTTTTTAGAGCTTCTTTTCGTGGGAATTCGGTATGTTAGGTAGCAGCAGCCGGACCGGTTGGACCTTGAGGAATGGTTAAATTTAAGGTATAGGTATTATCGGCTGTTTCTGTTAAGGTTGCTGCTGCATCGGTTCCAGGAGCTCCGGTAGTTACGGTTCCAAGTGCTAATGTAATTGCAGGACCTGTAGGACCAATTTCACCTTGTGGACCTGTTGTACCACATTTGGTCGCCCACAACTGTATCTATTTAAAAAAATTATTAATTTTTGCCTAAAATAAAGGCTTTTTTAGAAATTCCAAACAATTTGAATATCACGTGAATTATTATCTGTATTTAATTTTCCTATATAAATTTTGTCTATCCATTCATTTGAAATCTCTACCGTTAATTTTTCAACTTTCTCATATTTACTAAATAATTTATCAGTATCTTTAAGTTTTGCTTGTTTACTATAAAGCATTTCTAATTCTGTTTTTATAGATTCTTGTCGTTCTTCTAATTTTTTGACATCTTCGTTGTAAGTTCTACTTAAAGCGAAAAACTGACTTTCATTTATAATTTGGTTGACTCTATCTTCATAAAGTTGTTGGAAATATTTGTCTTTAGATGATATTGTATGTTCATTATCTTGTAACTCTTTTTTTAATGCGTTAATTTTATTTTTAAACATATCTTTGTCAATCATTTCTTGGTTAAGGTTATTTAAGATATTACCATCTTTAAAATTAGTTATAAATTTATTAATTTCTGTAAGGATTTGATTTTCTAAAATATCGTATCTAATTAAACTTTTATTATCACAATTAAGCCATCTTGTTCTTTTATCTCTACAACCCATATATTCGTGTTTATGACCTGAACCATTTGTTTTCTCAAATGATTTACCACAACAAGAGCAATATACTTTTTTACTTAATGGATTAACTTCACCGGTAGTTGTATCGGTACGAACTATACTTTGTAATCTATTTTGAACTGAATACCATAAATCTTTTTCAATAATTGGGTCGTGTGTATTTTCAACTATAATCCATTCGTCTTTAGAAGTGTGTTTTGACCTTTGGTCTTTATAAGAAACATTCCTAAATTTTCCTTGAACAGTATTTCCAATATAATATTCATTTCTCAATATAGATGCAATAGTGGTATCACTCCAACCGGGTTTCTTTTCATATCTAGCATAACTCTTTACATTTTTATTGCCATTACAAGTAGCCTCTGAAATATAATGATATTCTGGGTATTTGCTATTATAATTAACAAATGCCTCTAATTCATAATTTGCTGTTCCTAATCGTTTTATTTCATTAACTTGCACACCAATATATAAAGTTTCATTTGTGATAATATCACCAATTTGTAATTCTTCCCATTTTTCATTATTTTCAAAATCTAAATCTTTTAAATCTATATTTTCTTGTAAAATAGAAGAAACAAATAATCTAACGTTCTTATCAAGTTTTCGCACCTTTAAATCAATATAAGTAGGTATTTTTTCGCCTAACTTATTATTTAAAGTCAACATACCAATAGATTTAATATCAGTAATTTTTTCTAATTCCATATTTTCTAAAGTATTAACTATTATATAATTACCTTTTTTAGAAATGGAAGATATATTTTGACGTTGCTTTGTTGCTGGTGAACCCATTTTAGAACCATTCATTTTTTTATAATCATAAGGACTAGGTATTCTTTCGTCATTTAAGTAACAAATAATTTTATAGTAGCCCCAACCGTTATTATACAGTTCAAAAATTTTCTTAACTATTTCACTAGCAACAGGGTCTATTATTAAACTGTTTTTATCGTCTGGATCTCTTAAATAACCGTATGGTGCAAATGAACCTGTGAATAAACCTTGTTCTTTTTTATCTCTTAAAGTTGCTCTAATATTATCAGAAGTATCTTCAAGATACCATTCATCTGTCATAGCAGTTATTTGACTTGTTTTTTTAGTTTCTTTTCTTGTATTGTCTATTCTTTCAATATATGTTACAAATCTAACGCCCCATTCTTTAAATTTATTGTGAACGTATAAATCTATAAGTGTCATATCTCTTGCAAATCTACTTTGAGTTTTAACTAAAACAATATCAACATTTCCGGCTTCACACTCTTTAATCATTTTATTAAAGTTTGGTCTATCTCTATCAGAACCGGAATAATCTTCATCATCATAAACCCCGACAATTTCCCAACCTTGTTGTTCGGCATAATTTCTTAACATTGACTCTTGGTTCTTAATACTTTCAGAACGTTCTTCTGGTGTTAATTTGTCTAAATCCTCTTTAGATAACCTTAAATAAAGTACAACCCTCCTTAATGATTGACCAATTTTATTGATTACTTTTCTCACTTGTTAATTTACTTCCTTTCAATTAACCGTGAAAAAAATCAATATTTCAACCATCTTCATTATACCATTTTTTCTGAAGACTCGCACCTATAAAAAGAGTTTTTTTCCAAATTATATATCATTTTTAATAGTTTCTTATTAAAAATAATTTTAAGTTCATCTAATGATTTATTATCTTTATTGTAAATGTTCTTTACATTTAAAATTAAATTGTCATTTTTCTTCCTTTCCATATTATCAACCCCCTAAATTTTATGTGTTAAAAAAAGTTATATTCGCTAGGAAAATAACTTATTTTAATCAATATTTTAATATTATAATTAGTTTATATTCCAATTCCTTTATTGACAACAGGAACCCACTTTAAATTCTTAAAAAAAATGTGCCAAG
>CANQXM010000025.1 GCA_947627835.1 uncultured Bacilli bacterium
CAGTGGCATATCTAACTCAAAGTCAATATGGAAAAAATAGTGAAGTCAGAATTAATAATAATAGCAATTTTTTAACTGGATATGCAGGAGTTCATGAGCCAACTATTGGAAGTACCGGAACGAGTATTTCATGTACAACGACACCTGCTGCTTGTAATGAGTATGGTACAGGAACAGATGTAACACGCCCATGGAATGATACAACTACTCTAGGTTTAGCTTCTACAACAGGGAATGTTACAGGAGTTTATGATATGGCCGGAGGATCTTGGGAACATGTTATGGGAGTCATAGTAGATGATAAAGGAATGCTTGTAAGTGGGAAGCATAGTACATGGAATAGTAATTTTATTGGCACATTAGCATATCCAAATGATGATAGTAATACTGCAAATCGTACAAAAACAGCATGGACTGCATCAGATGGAGGAGTGCCATATCCAGAAAATAAATATTTTGATTTATATAATTATGGAACAATAGATACTCACTTTGAAAGACGTATTTTAGGAGATGCTACAGGTGAGATGGGACCATTTGAAAGAAAGTTATACATTAATGAAACTAGACCTATTAGTTCATGGAATGCAGATGAAGCTTGGTTTGTCTACCATATTCATCCATGGTTCCGTCGTGGTAGCGGTATGAGCGCTGGTACTGGTACGGGTGTGTTTGCGTTCGATTCTGACTGTGGGAACGCAGATGTTCTTTATAGTTTCCGCGTCGTTTTATCCATCTAAAATTGACATAAAAAAGGGACGAAATACATCATCGTCCTTTTTTAATTGCTACTTTCTCGAACTTCCATAATAACGGGTAAAATAATTGGATGTCTACCAGTAAGTTCACTAATAAATGGATGCAATTCTAAAATGATTTGATTTTTTAAATCTGTATAATTATAACTTCCATTTTGAAATGATTTATTAACAATTTCACTAACTTTTCGTTCAATTTGATTAATCAACTCACCATTTTCATTAACCATGATAAACCCACGGGTAGTGACATTCGGTTTAATCAGTAACTTTCTAGTTAATGGATTAATATTTAAAATCGTTAGTAAAATACCATCTTTACTCATTAACTTCCGATCTTTTAAAACAACAGAGCCAATGTTTCCAATTCTAGAACCATCCACATAGACATCACCCGCTTGAACTGGAGTTCCTCTATGAACACCTTGTTCGTCCATTTCTAAAACATCTCCGTTTTGACAGATAAAAATATTTTCTTCCGGAACATTACATTGGATAGCAATATCTTTGTGAGCCATAAGCATTCGATATTCTCCGTGCATTGGCATAAAATATTCTGGTTTAATCAAACGAAGCATTAATTTTAATTCATCTTCTTTGGCATGCCCCGAAGTATGAATGTCACTAAATTCAGTATTTGTAAAGACCTTGACACCTTTTAGACAGAGTTTGTTGATAACCCGGTTGACACTTGCTGCATTACCAGGAATTGGCTTAGAAGAAAAAATAACCAAATCATCATTCAATAAAGAAATCTGTTTATGAATTCCATTAGCAATTCTTGATAGAGCTGCAAGCGGTTCGCCCTGACTACCAGTACATAAAATACAAACTTCATTTCGTTTCAAACTTTTTGCTTTATTGGTATCAATAAAAATACTCCGATCCGTTAAAAGACCATTGTTTAAAGCAAGGTCAATACTCGTTTCCATGCTTCTTCCAAATACAATAATCTGACGATTATATTTTTTACAAGTTTCTACAATATGTTTAACGCGATAAATATTGGAAGCAAAGGTCGCAATAATGACTCTTCCATGATGTCGCCCGATAATATCATTTAAGGTTTCATCTACACAACTTTCACTTTTTGAAAAACCCTCCGATAAAGCATTGGTACTATCACTTAACAGAAGCTTGACACCTTCTTCACCAATCCGTGCCATCTTGTGTAAATCAGCCATCGGTCCAATCGGCGTCAAGTCAAACTTAAAATCTCCAGTTTCAAAAATAACGCCGTTAGGAGTATGAATCGCCATCGCATAACTATCTGGAATAGAATGGGTTGTAGTTACAAATTCAATTTCAAAATGACGAAACTTTAATACCGTATCTTCATTATAGATTTGTACGTTTTCATATTTAATATTACTATCTGCAAGTTTATTTTTGATTAAATCCGTAGCAATCCGTGGTGCATAAATCACAGGAACATCAATATTTTGAAGTAGAAAAACAATTCCTCCAATATGATCTTCATGTCCATGCGTAATAATTAAAGCTTTAATCCGATCTTGATTTTGTTTTAAATACGTTACATCTTGAATGACATAATCGACACCCATTAACTCACTTTCTGGAAACATAACTCCAGCATCAATAATTAAAAGTTCATCTTCATGGGAAACAACATACATATTTTTTCCCACTTCACCAAGTCCACCAAGGGCAATAACGGACGTAGTGGTTCCTTTCTTTTCCATAAAATCTTTCCTTTCAAAACATAAATAAAAGTTAAATTTCTGCATCTCATTATAGCGTAAATTCTTTGTTTTGTCTAGGTTTTTATGCTATACTTACTAAAGAGGTGTGAAAGATGAAAAAAATGGGATTTACCTTAGTTGAACTTTTAGCAGTCCTAGCCATCCTTGCGATATTAATGTCTCTCGCAGCCTTTTCAGTAGTAAACGTTTTAAATAATCAAAAAAATGTTCTTGCTGATGAAATGGAAAAGAATTTAACAGAAGCCGCAGTTAGTTACGTAGAAAAAAAACATATTCGCTTAAGTAAGTGCTCCACCAGTTTTAATGAACAAAATCCAACTGCCATCGAAAGTGATAATAAATGCTATCAATACCTCACCGTAGAACAAGTAATAGAAGAAGGCTTATTCACAGATGGAGAAGGATATTGTAACAAAGAAGGCAAAATTCTGGTCTATAAAAAAAATTATGGAAATTATTCTGAAATAAAAGCAGAAGCAGAAAGAGAAATCTGCAAGCAAAGGTGAAAACATGGGATTATTAGATAAACTTAAAAAAATAATGACCAAAAAAGAAGAAGTCATTAATCAAAATGAAACAACCAAACATGAAGAAAAAAAAGAAATTGAAACTTATGAAAAAGGACTTGAAAAAACAAGAGAAGAATTTGTATCCAAACTAAGTGTTTTAGGTCATAAATATACACGGGTAAATGAATCTTACTTTGAAGAATTAGAAGATTTGCTGATTATGGCGGACATTGGTGTAAATACGGTCTTTAAATTTATGGATCGCTTGCGAAAAAGAGTCAAAGAAGAACAAATTACCGATGTAGATTATCTACAGGAAGTCATCGTCGATGAACTATTTATTATTTATGTAAGTGGGGAATCTCTTTCGGATAAAATCAATGAACAAAAAGAAGGACCTACCGTTTTTTTAATGGTTGGTGTAAATGGAGTTGGAAAAACCACAACAATTGCCAAACTAGCTTACAAATATCAAAAAGATCATAAAAAAATCATGATGATTGCAGCAGATACATTCCGAGCTGGAGCGGTAGCACAATTAGAAAGTTGGGCCCAGAAGACAAATAGCTTATTTTATGGAGCAGAAAATAAAGATCCATCCAGCGTAATTTTTGATGGATTAAAAAAAGCCATTGAAGAAAAAGTAGATTATGTATTTATTGATACCGCCGGTCGTCTTCAAAACAAAGTAAATTTAATGAAAGAATTAGAAAAAATGAATAAAGTCATTGCCAGTATGATCCCAAATGCTCCCCATGAAACACTACTAGTAATTGATGCTACCACGGGTCAAAATGGAATTATGCAAGCAACTGCTTTTAAAGAAATTACCAATATTACTGGAATTGTATTAACCAAATTAGATGGAACTGCCAAAGGAGGAATTGTCCTTGCTATCAAAGAAGAAGTAGGCATTCCTGTAAAATTTATTGGCCTTGGCGAAAAAATGGAAGATTTAAAAGTATTTGATATTGAAAACTATATCTATGGACTTTTTAAGGACATGGTAAAATGATGGAGAAATTTGTTTACTATGCTAGACTATTTGATCTTTACGGAGGTTTACTAAGTGACAATGAACGAATCACCTTTTCAAGTTACTATGAAGAAAATTTATCCATGCAAGAAATCGCCGACAACCGAAAAATTAGTAAAAGTGCGGTTGGAGCAACCATCAAAAATGTAGAATTAAAACTATCTACTTTTGAAAGTACCCTTCATTTAGAATCAAAAAGCCAAAAACTAGATAAAATCCTTTTAAAAATTCCAGATAAAAGTATTAAAAGAGAATTAGAAAAATTAAAAGAATAGGACTGATAAAATGTTTGAATATATGGGAGATCGCTTGTCAAATGCTATCAAAAACATTCGAGGATTAGGACGAATTACCGAAGAAAACATTAGCGATGCCATGCGTGAAATAAGAATGGCCCTACTAGAAGCCGATGTAAACTATCAAGTAGTAAAAGAATTTGTTGCAAACGTAAAAGAACGCGCATTAGGAATGGAAGTTCAAAAAAGTTTAAAACCAGATGAACTATTTATTAAAATTGTCAAAGATGAACTCGTTGCTCTTTTAGGTGGAGAAAGTGCACCGCTAGAAGTATCGAAAAAAAGAGTGGTTTGCATGCTAGTGGGTTTACAAGGAAGTGGAAAAACGACAACTTGTGGAAAACTTGCCAACTACTTGCGTAAAAAAGAAGGAAAAAAGCCCCTTTTAGTTGCGTGTGATGTTTATCGTCCAGCAGCCATTGAACAATTAGAAGAAATCGGTGCCTCTTTAAACATTCCTGTATACACCGAAGGAAAAATCAATCCCGTTACGATTGTAGAAAATGCCTTAAAATATGCTTCCGAAAATCAAAACGATTACATCATTATAGATACCGCCGGACGTTTACACATAGACGAACAATTGATGAACGAACTAAAAGAAATCACTGAAATTGCTCACCCAGATGAAACATTACTCGTGATTGATGCCATGATGGGACAAGATGCCATCAATGTAATCACAGGTTTTAATGATGCCCTTGGCTTAACAGGTACGATTTTAACCAAATTAGATGGCAATACCAAAGGAGGAGTTGCTCTATCCGTAAGACACCTAACGAATGTTCCAATTAAATTTATCGGAGATAGTGAAAAACTAGATGGTTTAAGTCCGTTTATTCCAACCAGAATGGCCGAACGAATTTTAGATATGGGCGATATTATGTCCATTGCTGAAAAAGTAGAAAACGTCATTGATGCCAAAGATGCTGAAAAACAAGTGGAAAAAATGAAAAAAGGAAAATATGATTTAGAAGATTTCCTAACCAATTTAAAACAAATTAAAAAATTGGGACCCTTAGAAAATATTTTAAAAATGCTCCCTGGTGCAAGAAAAATGGGACTTAATAATATTGATATTGATCCAAAACAAATGGCTCATATTGAAGCAATTATCTTATCCATGACCAAACAAGAACGTCGCCATCCAGAAATCTTAAAAGCATCTAGAAAAATACGAATTAGTAAAGGAAGCGGCCGTCCAGTAGAAGAAATCAATCGCTTGCTAAAACAATTTGAAGAAATGAAAAAAATGATGAAAATGATGAGTAATGGAAATATGAAACTTCCATTCTAGTGAAATAACCTAACCAAGGTTATTTTTTTTACATATGATAAGATAGAAAGGAATGGAGTTTATGTTAGAAAATGATCGTTGCTGTGGAAAAGATCCAGCTTATATGAATGCGTTTATGATGGATGAAAATAATCAAATGGGTATGAATATGCCATATAATTCTTGTTGTCCAATGAATGAAAAAACCATGTGTCCACCCATCTACGAATGTCCACAAGAAAGAGTGTGTCATCGAACTATTAACTATGAAGTTCCTCATATGATTCCTTGTCATACGAGAATGATTAATCATCATGTATACCATCATAGTTATCAACCATGCTATTCATATTCGGAAGAAGACGAATATGCAAACGTTTATGACAATCGTTGCTCTTAAAAGACCATGGGGTCTTTTTCTTTTTTTCTGTGGAATTATTTCCTTTCCAAGGAAAAATATGATAAAGTAATAAAAGAAATCAGGTGAAAGAATGGATTTTCTAAAAGAACAAGAAAAAATCATCCAAAACGTATTAACAAAACTAGGATATGAAATCGAAGAAGTAACCATTGAAGGAAACAATCGAAAAGACTTAGGAGAATTTCAGTACAATGGAATGATGTCTCTTGCAAAAAAATATCACCAAAATCCCATTGAAATGGCTACTAAAGTCGCCGAAGAATTGCAAAAAGAACCCAGCTTTGAAAAAGTGACTGTAGCAGGTCCTGGCTTTTTAAATATTACGTTTTCCATTCAAAGTTTAATTGAAAAAATTGAAGAAATAAGAAAAAGCAAAGAATATTTATCACCTCTTCCAAAGAAAAAAATTGTCATCGATTATGGGGGACCGAATGTTGCCAAAGTCCTTCATGTCGGTCATCTTCGGAGTGCCAATATCGGAGAATCTTTAAAACGATTAGCAAAAGCCCTTGGTTATGAAGTTATTGCGGATATTCATCTCGGAGATTACGGACTTCAAATGGGAATGATTATGTTAGAAATTCAAACGCGTTATCCAAATCTTTCTTGTTTTCAAGAAAACTTTCATGAAGAATTTGTAAAAGACCTTCCCATCACCAATGATGACTTAATTGATTTATATCCCATTGCTAGTAGTAAAGCCAAAGAACAAGAAGAAATCATGAACCAAGCAAGAGAGATTACCTATAAACTTCAGCAAAACCATCCAGGATATAAAGCTCTATGGCGCTCGATTATGGAAATTTCTTTAAAAGATATGAAAGAAATCTACCAATTACTATCCGTAAGTTTTGACTTATGGAAAGGGGAAAGTGACGCAGAAACTTTTATTCCAGAAATGATCGAAGATCTAAGAAAAAAAGGCTTAGTAACACAAAGCGAAGGTGCTGAAATTATTGAAGTAGCAGAAAAAGAGGATAAAATTGCCGTTCCACCATTGCTATTAATTAAATCCAATAAAACCGTATCCTATGAAACTACCGATTTAGCAACCATTTGGGATCGAATGAAAAATCTTCATCCCGATGAAATTTGGTATGTGACCGACAAACGTCAAGAACTTCATTTTACTCAAGTATTTCGGGCAGCCAAGAAAGCAAAAATCGTAAATGATCAAACCAAATTAGAATTTATCGGTTTTGGAACAATGAATGGAAACGATGGCAAACCATTTAAAACAAGAGAAGGTGGCATCATGACCCTTCGAAACTTAATTGCCTTAGTAAAAGAAGCCGTTGAAAAAAAGATTATTCCAAGTATTACTGGAAAAGAAAGAGAAGAACTGGCAAGTACCATTGCTATTGGAACCATTAAATTTGCTGATTTGTTATCACAGCGTTCTACGGATTACATCTTTGATATTGAAAAATTTAGTGATACCAGTGGAAAAACCGGACCATTCATTTTATATTCCACCATTCGCATGCGTTCGCTTTTAAAAAAAGCTAAAGAAATGGGAATTGAAAATCCCAAAATGACTCAACTAAAAAATAATGGTGACAAAAAAGTGTTAATCCAAACACTGACTTTACGAAAAACATTAGAAAACGCATTAAAACAAAAATCATTACATGAAATTGCCAACTTTTTGTATCTATTAAACAATACCTATAATAACTTTTATGCAGAAAATCGGATTCTGACAGAAAGTGACAAAAACGTAAGAGAATCATGGGTTGCTTTAACAGAATATGTCTATGAAATCAATCAATTGCTTCTAAATATCTTAGCCATTGAAATCCCTACAAGAATGTAATAATTCTTGTTTTTTTTCATCATCGCCCCTATAATGAGGTTAAGGGAAGTGAGAAAATGGCAAGTACTTTAAATCATGTCGCAATCATTATGGATGGCAATGGTAGATGGGCCAAAGAAAAAAATATGCCTCGGACATACGGGCATAAAAAAGGATCCGAAAACTTGCGAGATTTAAGCTTTTACATTTTTGATCAAGGAATCAAATATTTAAGTGTCTATTGCTTTTCAACTGAAAATTTTAATCGTCCAAAAGAAGAAGTAGACTTTTTAATGAATTTGTTTGTAGAAAAATTTCAAAAAGAATTTAAAGAATATAAAAAGAAAAACATTCGAGTTGTATTTAGTGGAAGAAGAGAAAACTTGCGAGAAGATGTCTTAGAAGCCATGGATACCATCACCGAAGAAACAAAGCAAAACACCCGAGCAACTTTTAATCTTTGCTTAAACTATGGCGGACAATACGAAATTGTGGATGCCATTAAAAAAATCATCGCAGAAAAAGTCGATGTAAAAAACTTAACACCTGAAATATTGAATCATTATTTATATCAAGATCTTCCACCCGTAGACTTTGTAATTCGTACCAGCGGTGAAAAAAGACTGAGTAACTTTATGCTTTATCAATCAAGTTATGCAGAACTTTATTTTCCAGATGTTTACTTTCCTGATTTTGACCAAAAAGAATTTGATAAAGCCCTCGATGTCTACTTCCACCGAGATCGAAGATTTGGTAAGATTGAAGAAAAATAGAAAAAAATTAGAAAATCGTGTTATAATCTCCTACAAAAAGGAGATTTTTTATGCCAGAACAAGATGCCAAAGATTTTATATGGAAAGTGATTGATAGTTATTTAAAAAGAAAAGCACATCATAATTTAAACATCGACGATCGAAACATTTTTAAAAACGTCATTTCCATGTATATGCGTTATGTTGAAAAACCATCTTTTATGGGAATTATTGAAATTTACAAACAACTATATATTTTTAATGAAGCCCAAGTGGAAGATAATATAACCAAAGAAGAATTAGAAGGACTTGGAGAAGTGTATGATTACATTAGTAACTTTGATTATTCAAAAAATAAATTTAATCTATTTACCACTTCACTTATGATTCATATAAAACTATATTCAAAATGTGTTGGAAAAGAATTTGGAGGAAAACTACGTGATAATACCGCTATTTTATATGACACAAACTATGAAGTACCCGATGCTGAAATTGCCAAAAAATATTTTAATAGTTTGATTCCTGTATCCGATCAAATCTTTCAACCATTATTTGATGGCGATATCTTTGCATACATTGAAAATTGTATTAAATTAACCGTAACCCTCATTAAATATCAACCCTTTGCAGATGGAAACAAACGCGTCTTTCGAGCTCTCTTAAATTTACTTTTAAAACGTATTGGTATTCTTCCCGTATATATCAGTATTGAAGAACGAGAAATTTATAAGAAAGCCTTACTAAAAGCCATTAAACAAAATGATTACAATGACATTATCAATTTTTACTATTTTAAAATTTGTGAATCAATTATGACCTTAGACTTAAAACATACCAAATTTTATGAAGAACCTGTTTCGCCGAAATCAAAAATGTGATAAAATAAACACGAATGGTAGGAATGATGTATGAAAAATCAAAAAGGATATACAATTCCAGAATTATTAGTAGTAATGGTAGTAGTAGGAATTATTGCCATTGTTTGCATTGTAAAAGTAAGTTTTGCTTTTTCAGAAATTAGCAATCCCGAAGAACAAAAAGAAAAAACAGAAAGATTAGTAGAATTAGCAAGTGAAACTTATGCCAAAAGTAAAGAAGATGAATTCAAAAAAGAAGAAGATACCTATATCTTTGCCAAAGAAGTAGCTCAAGCTGGCTTTTTATTCGAAAGAGACGAATATAACAGTATGAAAGTAAAAATTTCCTATGATAAGGAAACGGATACATTTAAAACTGAAGTAGTAGAATAATGGCAATAACGAAAACCGATTTTTTAGAATATTCTCGTTGTCCAAGATACGTGGCACTCGAAAAAGTAAATCAAGATCGTTTAGAAGCCGATGTGTCTTATGAAGAATATAAAAATAAAGAATATGAGCTAGCAATGGAAGAACTTCTTTTTTCGATGTTTGAAAATAACGAAGAAGGTTTAGAAGATAAAATTAACGTGCGAAATCCTCAGCTGGAAGCCATGTTAGATTACTATAAACGCGTAGAATTAGAAGCCGGACATTTAACAGAAAAAATGTTTCCTGGCAAGACCGTTTATGCCCTTGAAACCAAAAATCAAGAAAGTTTTGATGCTTCTTATCGTGGCATGAAATTACTTTGTTATGTCGATATTTATAACGAATGTCAGGATGAAATTAACATTATTGAAGTAAAAGCAACCACCAATAAAAAATACTTACAATTGCAAGGAGGATATCCTGGTAAAGAAAAATATTCCATCTTTTTAAAAGAAAACAATATCTTTACCTTAAAAGAAACCCATAAAGATTATCCAATCGAAAAAGAAATGCCTAAAGAACAATATGAGAACTTAAAAAGTAAACTATTAGATCGTTACCAACTAGGAGCTTATATTTATGATTTAGCAGTACAAAGATTTATTATTGAAAGAGAATACCTAGCATCAAATAATGCGGAAAAATTAAAGAAAATCAATTATTACCTAGCAGTTTTAAATGCCGATTACGTCTTTGATGGAACCTATGAAAACCAAGAACCGGTTTATCACCCAGATCAAAATCAGGAAGAATTAATCACGTTTTTTAAATTAAATGAAGTAACAGAAGAATTACAAGCAAAAGTAAAGCAAGATGCCGATCATATTTACGAATACTTAAAAAATAGTAATGCTGCGAGAGTTCCGCTTACCAAATCTTGTGGTATGAAAAAACAAAATGTTTGTAAATTCTTTAATCCCATTTGTTCGAGCATCATTCCAAAGAAAAATTCAGCGTTAACTTATTTAAATAGTGCCCAAGGTTTTAAAGATGAACAAGGCCACGTCCATAAAGGCTTAGGACTCATTAATGAAGGGTATGTAAGTATGTTTGATATTCCCAAAGAATGGTTAAAAAATAAAAATCACCGCATTCAAAGAGAGTGCTGTGAAAAACATGAAGCGTATAAAAATATTGAAAAAATCAAAAAAGGAATTGAAAATCTAGAATATCCCATTTATCACTTAGATTTTGAAACGTTCCCATCTCCTGTTCCAAGATTTAAGGGCGAAAGTCCGTTTACCCAATCTCCCTTTGAATTTAGTTTGCATATTGAAAGAAAACCCGGGGTATGTGATAAAGAAAAAGACAATGTCTTATTTTTAGCAACCACTACCAAAGATGAACGAGAAGAACTTATCAAAACGCTTTTAGAACACGTCGATGTCAACAAAGGAACTTTATTCGCACAAAATGTTTCCTTTGAAAAGGGAAGAATCAAAGAATTAGCAACCATGTTTTCAAAATATCGAGAGGATTTAATGAAACTCTATGACCGTGGCTTTGATTTACTTTGGTTAGTAAAAAACAAAAAAGAATTTTATGAAAATTTAGGTTTTTCCAAAGAAGAAAGCGAAACCATTAATTACTATCATGAAAACCTAAACGGATCGTATTCCATTAAAAAGACGCTCCCAGTTTTCTCAGATTTATCTTATGAAAATCTCGAAGTCAAAAATGGAACCGAAGCCATTATCGAATATGCCAAGTACGATAAAATGAGTAAAGAAGAACGAGAAATCAAACAAGAAGCCTTGCGTATTTACTGTCGCCAAGATACATGGGCGATGGTCGAGATTTTAAATCAACTCCGTAAAATTTGTCAATTAGATGTCTAAAAAGTGGTTATTCCTTGTATGATTTAAAAAAGCTTTAGTATGATAATATTGTAAGGATGTGAAAAAATGTTATATCCCTCAATTGACAAACTTCTAAACATAGTGGACTCTAAATATATGCTTGTACATGTAGCAAGTCGTCGTGCTAAACAAATGCTAGAAAATAACCATTATCAAATGAATGAAAGAGATTATGTAAATAAAAAGCCATTAGGAAGAGCACTCGAAGAAGTAGAAAAAGGTCTTATTCATGTTCAAGTAGAACGCGAGTAAGACTTTTTTATTTTGAAAAATACGTGAAAATCATCAAAAAAACTTGCAACCCATAAAAAATTATGATACCATTAACTTGTTCCAATTTTTGGGGAATTAGCTCAGCTGGCTAGAGCACCACGTTTGCACCGTGGGGGTCAAGGGTTCGAATCCCTTATTCTCCACCATATAGGAAGATAACGCCCATGTATATGGGCCTTTTTAGTACCCAAAAATAGGTAAAATCCAGATAAATTGCATACAATGAAAAGGGATTCGAAAAAGAAAGGAAATGAAAAAAATGATTAAATTATTAAAAAACTTTCAAAAAAAAGATTGGTTTTATGCCCTAATTAGCTTCTTGTTAATTGCATCTCAAGTTTGGTTAGAATTAAAAATGCCAGATTATATGTCTGAAATTACTCAATTAGTTCAAACTGAAGGAAGCAAAATGAGTGATATTTTATTAAATGGTGGCTATATGCTTTTATGTGCCTTTGCATCGCTTGTATGTGCCGTCATCACCGGTTATTTTATTGCCAATATCTCAGCAAGATTTTCCAAAAATATTCGCAAAAGATTATTTAATAAAGTATTAAATTTATCAACGGCATCTTTAAAAGAATTTAAAACCAGTAGTTTAATTACTAGAACAACCAATGACATTACCCAAATTCAGATGTTTATTGCGATGGGCCTTCAAATGCTGATCAAAGCCCCATTAACAGCTATATGGGCCATTACCAAAATATTAAATAAAAGCTGGCAGTGGAGTGCACTAACCGCTTTAGCAGTCGTAATTTTACTATCGACAATTGCCATGATTTTAACAACCGTCTTGCCAAGATTTAAAATCGTTCAAAAATTAATTGATAAAATTAATAATGTCACGCGTGAAAATTTGACAGGTATTCGGGTAATTCGTGCCTTTAATGCCGAAAAATATCAAGAAGAAAAATTTAAAGAAGTAAACGAAGACTTAACCAAAACATTAATCTTTAATCAAAAGACCTTTTCAATCATGCAACCGGTGATGTATTTAGTCATGTACTTTTTAACATTAGCAATTTATATTATTGGCATTTACTTAATTAAAGATAGTATGATGGCTTCCAAAATTGCCATCTTTGGAGATATGGTCGTCTTTTCTTCCTATGCAATGCAAGTAATTATGTCCTTTTTAATGCTTGCCATGATCTTTATGATTTTACCAAGAGCCAATGTTTCTGCCAACCGAATTAACGAAGTATTAGAAACGGCTATCACGATTAAAAACGGAACTAAAAAAGAAGGAAAAGAAAAAGGAACGATTGAATTTAAAAATGTTTCCTTTAAATATCCAGATGCTGAAGAATACTTACTAGAAGACATTTCATTTAAAGTAGAAAAAGGCCAAACGGTTGCGTTTATTGGATCAACCGGAAGTGGAAAATCAACGCTCATCAACTTAATTCCACGATTTTATGATGTTTCAAGTGGAGAAATCTTAATCGATGGCATCAATGTAAAAGACTACGACTTAGAATCTCTTTACAATAAACTCGGATATGTCTCTCAAAAAGCCGTGATGTTTAAAGATAGTGTAGAAAATAACATTACCTATGGAGAAAATGGCAAACAAAAGAGCCAAGAACTTGTCAAAAAAGCCATCGAAGTCGCGCAAGCCGAAGAATTCGTTTCCAAGATGGACCAACAAGAAAAAACCCAAATCGCCCAAGGAGGAACCAACATCTCAGGAGGTCAAAAACAACGTTTATCGATTGCAAGAGCAATTGCAAAAAATCCAGAAATATTTGTTTTTGATGATA
>CANQXM010000026.1 GCA_947627835.1 uncultured Bacilli bacterium
TGTCTATTTTCGTGATTTTTGTCGTGATATAATATTTGTATGAAAAAAGTATTGACAAAACTTAGATAGTCAATTTGCATGAGTAAGGTTGTCAAGTAAAATTATAGATAGCAAAATTTAAAAAAATCATTTGAAAAAAATTTTCAAATATTATATAATTAACAGGTCGGCCACAGCTTTATGCGTATAAGAGCTAATACTCTTATACGCTTATTTTTTGCATTAAAAAGTTGTGTGTGATTAACCTAGAAGGAGGATGAAAAAATGGAAAATCAAAACGACAATAAATATTTAGGACAAGAGAAAGTTTCTAAATTATTATTTAAATTTTCTATTCCCTGTATTTTATCATTACTTATTAGTTCTCTATATAATATCGTTGATCAAATTTTTGTAGGGAATAGCAGTGTTGGTTATTTAGGAAATGCTGCTACAACTGTAGTATATCCCATAACGATTATTGCTGTAGCATTTGCTTGGTGTTTTGGGGATGGCTCAGCTGCGTATTTATCTTTATGTCAAGGAAGAAATGATACCAAGAATTCTCATAAATCAATTGGGAATAGTATATTGGTAACCTTTGTCATCAGTATTCTTTTTATGATTTTGGGTTACTTATTTATGGATAAGCTTTTATATGGATTTGGTGCCAGTGATGTAACAATCAATTTAGCAAGAAATTATTTTCAGATTATTTTACTTGGAATCCCATTTTATATGCTTGCTAATTCTGTAAATAGTGTTATTCGTGCGGATGGTTCACCCAAGTTTTCGATGGCAGCTACTTTACTTGGAGCGATTTTAAATATTCTGTTAGATCCACTTTTTATTTTTGGATTCAACTGGGGAATTGCTGGAGCAGCTTGGGCTACTATTATCGGACAAATTGCTTCATTTATTCTTTCTGTAATTTACTTTTTTAAATCCAAAACTTTTCAACTAAATAGAGATAGTTTTAAAATGGATTTTGAAGTTTTTAGTAATGTAATCAAACTTGGGGTGTCAACCTTTATTACGCAAATGTCAATTGTGGTGATTTCTTTAGTTTGTAATATTATGTTAGCAAAGTATGGAGCTTTAAGTAAATATGGTGCTGATATTCCGATTGCAACGATTGGGATTTGTATGAAAGTATTTAGCATTGTCATCAATATTGTTGTAGGAATTGTTTTAGGAGCACAGCCAATTCTTGGATATAATTATGGTGCTAAAAAATATGATCGAGTTAAAGAAACTTTTAAACTCGTCATGATTTCTTCTGTTATCATCGGAATTTTCGCAACTATGGTATTTGAATTGTGTCCGGAAATGGTAATTAAAATGTTTGGGACATCCGATTCTCTTTATATGGAATTTGCTGTCAAAACCTTTCGGATTTTTCTGATGTTTATCACTTTTACTTGCTTAATTAAAGTAATTTCTATCTTTTTTCAAGCAGTTGGAGAGCCTTTTAAATCCGCAGTGGTATCGCTATGTCGTGATATTGTGCTTTTTGTGCCACTTGTTATCCTATTACCGAAATTTATGGGTGTCACTGGTCCGTTATGGGCCGCTCCAATGGCAGATTTGTTTGGAATCGCTGTATCCGGGACTTTAACTATCTTATTTTTTAAAAAGTTATCTCATGAAACGATTACTTCAAAAGATTCCGTTGTTATCAAATCATCAAAACCTGGTGTCATTATCACAATTTCAAGAGAACACGGATCTGCTGGGAAATATATTGGTGAAATCATTGCTAAGAAATTACATATTCCTTATTACTATAAAGAATTAACGGCTTTGGCAGCAAAGGAAAGTGGATTAGATAAAGAATTTGTTTCTAAAATTAACTCAACAAGTGATGTATGGCATGATTTATATTTGACAACATCTCCTGTAAAGTATGCAATTCAAGCGCAAGATCAAATCATTCGTGAAATTGCTGAGCATGGTTCTTGTGTAATTGTAGGGCGTGCTACTGATTATGTATTACGGGATCATCCCGATTTAGTAAGGGTATTTATTTATGCAAATCCTGAATACAAAGTAAAAAAATTACAAGAAATGTATGGTGATTCTGAAAAAGATGCAGTGAAAAATATGCATAAATCTGATAAGAACCGAGCTTCTTACTATCAATTAATTTCAGGAAAAACATGGGGAGATTATAAAAACTATGATTTACTTATTGACTCTTCCATTGGTGCAAAGGAAACGGCTAATGCCATCATTGAATATTTAAAATATTTAAAAAATTAAAAAAGTGTTGACAATAATTTTAAATATTTATATAATTAGTTTGCTTAACGTTTTCGCGTGCTTGTCTTTAAATATAAACGTTTGCATTTCAAAAACTAGCTTATGCTAGTTTTTGATCTATTTATGGATAAAATATTTGCATATATATCGGATATTTTTTTAACTTCCATTTGGAAGTTTTTTTCATGTAAGAAAGTTCTACCAAAAGTAGAGCATTCATTGCAAGAAAATACTAAATTTTATTGTACAATGTAGTTGTAAGGAGTGTTTCAATGGAAAGTATTGATTTTGGTAACTATTTATTTCAACTTAGAAAAGACAATCATTTAACGCAAAGGTTTGTTGCATATCAACTGGATGTAAGTGATAAGGCGGTTAGTAAGTGGGAGATGGGAAAATCAAAGCCGGATTTGGATAAGTTAAAACTACTTTCTACGTTATATAATGTGCCTTTAAAAGAATTATTGGATAATCAAAATGGAAGTAAAAAGGTTCAAGTTAGTAAAATTGTTTTAACCGGTGGACCTTGTGCTGGAAAGACTACTGCATTATCTTGGATTCATAATTATTTCTCAAAAAGAGGTTATACGGTATTATTAGTACCAGAAACTGCTACTGAGTTGATTACTAATGGGGTGGCGCCTTGGACTTGTGAAACGAATTATGATTATCAAAGTTTTCAATTTCGCTTGCAAAAAATTAAGGAACAAATCTTTGATGACGCTGCTAAAACTATGAAAAATGATAAGATCCTCATTGTGTGTGATCGAGGTATTTTGGATAATAAAGCTTACATGAAAGATGTTGAATTTAAAAGAATTTTAAAAGAGTTTGGAACGAATGAAACGAAAGAAAGAGATTCTTATGATGCAATTTTTCATCTGGTAAGTGCTGCAAAGGGAAAAGAAGAAGTGTATACCCTTGCTAATAATATGGCAAGAACGGAAAGTGTAGAGGAAGCAAAGAATCTTGATGACCGCATTATTTCTGCATGGACGGGACATCCTCATTTTAGAATTATTGATAATAGTACGGAATTTGAAGAAAAATTAGAAAGATTATTAAAAGAGATTACTTCCTTTTTGGGTGAGCCGGAGCCTTTTGAAATTGAACGAAAATTTTTAATTTATTATCCAAATATCAAAGCGTTAGAAAGCATGCCAAATTGTACGAAAGTGGATATTTCGCAAACTTATTTGAAGGGCAAAGATGATATCGAAAGACGCGTTCGAGCACGAGGAATTGATGGCGATTATATGTATTACTTAACTGAAAAAAGAAAGATTTCTAATATGAAACGAATTGAAACAGAAAGAAAGCTTACGCAAGATGAGTATTTGGCATTATTGATGGAATCTGATAATCGATTACATACGATTCATAAAACTAGATATTGTTTATCTGAAAATAATCAATACTTTGAAATTGATATCTATCCAGAATGGAGTCATCAAGCTATCATGGAAATTGAATTAAGTCGTGAAGATGAAGTGATTAAAACTCCTGAATTTATAAAAATTATTAAAGAAGTTACGGATCATGAATGCTATAAAAATTATCAAATGGCAAGAGAAATGCCTAGAGAACTAGTTAGAACTCGCACTAAGGATTAGTTACTTTTCTTTTGGTAATATGTTTGGGTGGTCTAAATCAATATCGAAGTGGAGGGATTTTGTGATTACTTTAATCATTATTTTAATTTTAATTCGATGGATATTAGATGGTGCTGGGTATTCTCGTAAATAAAAAGAATTTATTACTTTGTGTTATAATCATTATATAGGGAGTCAATCATGATTTTAAATGTGAGTGGAAGAACGGATATTGTAGCTTTTTATAGTGAGTGGTTTATGAATCGATATCGAGATGGTTTTGTTGATGTTCGAAATCCATTTCATCCGAAATTAGTCAGTCGTATTTTTTTTGAAGATGTGGATGCTATTTTATTTTGTACTAAAAATCCAATTCCAATTTTAAAGAATTTAAAAGAAATTCAAAAACCGATTTTATTTCATGTGACGCTCACGCCTTATCATCAAAATATTGAACCAAATGTTCCTACAAAGGGAAAAATTATTGATGCAATCAAAGCGTTATCCTTGCTTATTGGAAAAGAACATTTGTGGATTCGCTATGATCCCATATTTTTAAGTCATCAATATACGCTTTCCTATCATAAAAAGGCTTTTTCTAAAATGTGTCAACTGTTGGATGGATACGTCGAACACATTATTGTTTCTTTTTTAGATGATTATCAAAATGTTCGAAAAAATATGAATGTACTCCAAGTTGTCCCTTTTTGTGAAAGCGATTATGAAGAAATAGGAACTATTTTTGCAGAGATTGCTCGCAAGCATCAGATGACAATTCAGACCTGTTTTGAGGAAAGAAATTTAAGTGAGTATGGCTTTCAAGTTCAAGATTGTCTTTCTAAATCTCTTGCTTATGAATTAACTGGTAAAAAATATCCAGAATGGAAAGCACGAAGGGGAAATCATTGCCATTGTGTACAAATGGTTGATATAGGTGTTTATAATACTTGTTTTCATTTATGTCGTTATTGTTATGCTAATTTTGATGAAAAACAAATTGCTAAAAATCGAAAACTTCATGATCCTTCTAGTAGTTTATTAATTGGGTGTCTTCATGAAGATGATGTTTTGAAAGTTAGAAAAAAATGAATGGAGAATGGGGATGAACCGAGAAGAAATTTGCAAATATGTATATGAAAAGTATCATACTTCTTTTGAATATTTGTGGAAGAAGTATCCTTTTTATGCAGTATTACGAGGGGAAAATCAAAAATGGTATGGGATTATTATGAATGTACCTAGAGAAAAACTTGGATTAACCGGGAAGGAAGAAGTGGATATTTTAAATGTGAAGTGTCCGAAGGAATTAGTTGGCAGTTTTCGAATGAGTCCAGGGATTTTACCTGCTTATCACATGAATAAAGAAAATTGGCTTACTATTTTATTGGATGGGAGTGTTTCTAAAGAAAAGATTTTGCAACTTCTTGATTGGAGTCATGATTTGGTCGAATAATTTTCTTTCTCATTTTTTAATTTTTTTGTATAATGGTAATGAGAATAGAGGGATTTTATGAAAGATACGAAAAAAATGATTTTGGTAGGGATGTTATGTGCGTTTTATGTGCTTTCCCTTGTTGTCGCAGCAAAGATGACGGTTTTCTTTCATTTGGCAATTTCTTGTAATATATTTATTTATCCTTTTACGTTTCTATTTGTGTTACTTATTACTCATTTTTATGGTTATAAAACGGGTATTGTCAGTGTTTTTCTGGCCCTTTTTAGTGGGATTCTTTTCTTTCTTTTTTCTATGTTGGTTTGTAATCTACCTATTCAAGTGGATAGTTTATTTCAAGCAAATGCCCTCCAAACGGTTTTAGCACCAGAGATGACTAATCACTTTTATCATCCGGCGATTTCTTTTATGATTGGTTCCCTTCTTTCCTTTGGTATCTCTCAACTTTTGATGATTTTTCTTTATTCCTTTTTACAAAAGAAAGTCCTTGTATTTGTAAGTGTTCCTTTGACCTTATTGGTTTCTTTACTCGTTGATTTAGTTTTCTTTTTATTCATTACAAAAATGGGCGTTGTTGGAGATATGACTTTGGGAATGGTTTTAATGAATCAGTTTATTGTACGTGTTTTCCTTTCTTTCATTTTTACGTTCTTATTTGTGTTACTTTCTATGCAAAAGAAGTCTTCATGATTTCTTTTTTTCTTGCAAAAATGTAATATTTCTTCTCCTTCTTTTGGTATTATAATAGTTGTAATCGGAGGGTGATGAGGTGAAACGCATTTTAATTATTGAAGATGATCCGATGATTTGCCATGAATTAAAACTTCTTTTAGATGATCATGGGTATGAGGGGATTATTTTAGAAGATTTTGAGCATGCTTTGGATTCGATTTTAAAAATTCGTCCGGATTTAATTTTATTAGATATTCAAATTCCTTATTTAGATGGAGAAATATTACTTCAACGATTGCGTGCGGTATCCAATATTCCTGTGATTATGGTTACGAGTAAGAACACGCAACTGGATGAAGCACTTTCTATTTCTTATGGTGCGGATGATTATATTACGAAGCCCTATGTTCCCAATATTTTGCTTTTACGGATTGGAGCCGTCTTAAAACGAATGGATGTGTCAACCGATAAGATATTTTACAAAGATTTGACTTTTTATTGTCGTAAAGGTATTCTTGCTAATGGAAAAGAAGAAATTATTTTAACTAAGAATGAGATGATTATTTTTAATTATTTATTGATGCATCCATCTTGCATTGTTTCTAGAGATGAATTAATGACGGAGTTATGGAACAATGATGAGTTTATTAATGATAATGCCTTAACTGTAAATATTAGCAGGTTACGAAGAAAGTTAAAAGAAGTTGGTTATGCAGATGCCATTTGTACTAAGAAAGGGCAGGGATATCTTTTATTATGAATTTTTTCCTTTATTTGAAAGATCATCTTTTCTTTTTTCTTTTTCGGCTTCTTTTTTTCGTTCTTCTTTTTTTACTTTTCTTTGCTTTTAAGGTACCTTTTGATTGTTTTATTGCGATTTTTATTTTATGTACTTTTGTTGATTTTTTTTCTTTTTTTTATGATTATTTTCGTCGTCGTAGTTTTTATAAAGCACTTTACTTGCAAGTTTCAAAGCTCGATCAGGCTTATTTGGTTTTAGAAATGATTTCACAACCAGAGTTTTATGAAGGAAAATTTCTATGGCAAATACTCTATGATATCAACAAATCGATGCGGGAAAATGTCTTAGGATATGAAAGGCGAATGCAAAGCTATCAAGCATATATTGAAATGTGGGTTCATGAAGTAAAGATTCCCCTTGCTACCTTAACTTTGATGGTGAAAAATCATCCTGGGAAATTTGACAAAAAAGTGACTTCTGAGTTAAAACGATTGGAAGATTATGTCGATCAAGTTTTATATTATGCAAGATGTGAAAATGCTAGTGAAGATTATTTGATTCAAGAAGTTGATTTAGCTAAAGTTATTAAAAATGTTGGTCTTAAAAATATGAATGATTTATTGGAAAGTAAAATTGATTATTTGGTTGATCCGATTTCTTTTCATGTGCTTACCGATTCTAAATGGCTCGAGTTTATTTTGGAGCAGATTATTAATAACAGTATTAAATATAAACGGGATATTCCAAATTCTTATATTCATATCACGGCTTTTGAAGAAGAAAATGGTATTGTTTTATCCATTTTGGATAATGGGATTGGAATTAAGGCTTCTGATATTAATCAAGTATTTCATAAATCGTTTACCGGAACGAATGGAAGAAAAGTAAGTAAATCAACAGGAATGGGCCTTTTTATTGCCAAAAGTATGTGTGAGAAGTTAGGACATCACATTTCTATTGAATCTAAAGATCAGGAGTATACTAAAGTTACGATTTTGTTTTCTAGAAATCAATATTATGACGTTTTAAAGTAATGTTACAAAATTTTAATATTGGGTCATTTATAACGAACGACAAAAACTATCTTTTGGGATTATGATTTTTATAGGAGGGAAAAATTATGGATGCAATTTTAAAAGTGCAGCGAGTGGAGAAGTATTACGGAAGTCGCTCCTCATTAACTAAAGCGATTGATCAGTTATCTTTTGAAGTTCAAAAGGGAGAGTTTGTAGCAATTATGGGAGCAAGTGGAAGTGGTAAGACGACGCTTTTGAATGTCATTTCTACGATTGATCGAGTGACTTCCGGTCATATTTATGTAGGAGAACAAGATATTACTAAATTAAAGGGGAATGCTTTAAATCGGTTTCGTAGAGAAGAACTTGGGTTTATTTTTCAAGACTTTAATCTGTTGGATACGTTAACTGCTTATGAAAATATTGCTCTTGCTTTATCGATTCAAAATGTTTCAGTAAAAGAAATTGACAAAAAAATTCAGGAAGTTTCTAAGGAACTTGATATTACTAGCATTTTAGGAAAATATCCCTATCAGTTATCAGGTGGAGAAAAACAGCGGGTGGCAAGTGCTCGGGCGATTGTGACGAATCCCAAAATTATTTTGGCAGATGAACCGACTGGTGCACTGGATTCGAGGGCGGCAAGAATGCTTCTTGAAAAGTTTCAGTATTTAGACAAAATGGGAGTCACGATTTTAATGGTTACGCATGATGCTTTTACAGCTAGTTATGCGAGGAGAGTCATTTTTATTAAAGATGGGAAAGTTTTTAAGGAAATCCATAAGGGAAATGATACACGCAAAGAATTTTTCAATCAAATTATTGATGTAGTGACTTTATTGGGTGGAGATTTAAATGATGCTTTGTAAGTTGTCTTTTAAAAATATTCGCAAGAGTCTTCGCGATTATACGATTTATTTTTTTACACTCATTTTAGGAATTTCTATTTTCTATGTGTTTAATGCTTTGGATAGTCAGACGGTAATGATGAATGTTTCTTCTTCTACGCAAGATCTTATTAAACTGATGATGAATATGCTATCGGGTGTTAGTGTTTTTGTATCTTTTATTTTGGGATTTCTCATTATTTATGCTTCTTCTTTTTTAATTAAACGAAGAAATAAGGAATTTGGTATTTATTTAACACTCGGAATGAGTAAGCGAAAAATTTCTTTCATTTTGTTTTATGAAACCTTATTTATTGGCATTTTGTCACTTGTTGTAGGACTTTTACTGGGTGTGATTTTATCCTTTTTTATGAGTTTAGTGGTTGCCGATATGTTTGAAGCCGATTTGACAAAATTTACGTTTGTCTTTTCTTCTTCGGCTTGTCTCAAAACCATTCTTTATTTTAGTATTATGTATTTCATTGTCATGATTTTTAATACCATTAGTGTTAGCAGATGTCAGTTGATTGATTTATTTCATAGTGCTAAGAAAACCGAAGAAATTAAATTAAAAAATCCTTATCTTTGTATTCTTGTTTTTATTCTTGCTTCTTTGGTGCTTGGTAAAGCTTATCATATGGTGACAGTCGAATTTTTAACATTACAAGAAGTGACTGACATATTAAAACCAATTCTCATGGGTGCAGTATCTACTTTCTTTATTTTCTGGTCTTTATCGGGACTTATTTTACGGATTGCCATGAGTATTCAGAAGTTCTATTACAAGGGATTAAATAGTTTCACACTAAGGCAATTTTCAAGTAAAATTAACACGACTGTGTTTTCAACAACCATTATTTGTTTAATGTTATTTATCACCATTTGTTTGTTATCTGCTTGTCTTACTATGAAAAATTCTATGAATGCAAATATTCGAAAACTGGCTCCTGCTGATGCTATGTTTACAGCTAATATGAATCTGGATCAGTATTATGAAAAATATCGAGATTATGGTTATAATGATTCACAAATTAAGAATTCACACTATACTGCTAAAGAAATGTTTGAATTATTTGATTTTGATATCACAACTTATTTTAAAGATTATATTGAAGTGAATACTTATGCAACACCAGATTTAACTATGAATCATACTTTAGGTTCAAAATTAGATAGCATTAGAACGCAATTTCCGTTTTTGGCTTATGATACCATGGAGCCGATTATGAAAATTAGTGATTATAATCAAGTAGCACGTTTTTATGGAAATCCTGAATATTCTTTACGTTCTAATGAATATATGATTGTTGCTGATTTTAAATCTATAGTTAAGATCAGAAATGTTGCTCTTAAAAATCGGGAAGTTATTCATTTATTTGGATATACGCTACAACCTAAATATGATTCTTGCCAAGATGGATTTTTAGAAATGTCTAGTCAACATATTAATACGGGGATTCTATTAGTACCTGATTCTATTGTAGATGAAGGATATTTAGTGCAAAATCATTTGATCGGAAACTATAAAACCACTAATAAAGAAGAAATTATGAAAATAGAAAATCATATCAATCAATTGGATCAGGATTCTAAAACCAAGGCTTATTTACTTCCGAGCGGTTCAACGAAACTTGCTATTAAGGAAGCAACAACTGGATTATCAGCAATGGTTACTTTTATTGGACTTTATTTAGGAGTTATTTTCTTAATTAGTAGTGCAGCTATTTTAGGATTAAAAGAATTATCTGAAAGTAGTGATAATAAAGAAAGATTTAAAATGTTAAGAAAGATCGGGACCGATGAAAAAATGATTCATCAAGCATTATTTCGTCAAATTGCAATATTCTTTCTGTTACCTTTAATTCTTGCTTTCATTCATTCGATTTTTGGAATTCTATTTGTTTTTAAATTTTTAGAAGTGTTTGGAAATGAAGAGTTAATTTCTTCTGTTATTACCACAGCAATTTTCTTAATCTTGATTTATGGAGGATATTTTTTCATTACTTATCTTTGTAGCAAGCGAATTATTCGTGAAAATTAAGAGCTTTCTGGCTCTTTTTTGGTGTTTTCACTTTTCTTGTAAACTTGACATAATTTTTACTGTCAAGTTGTTTCTTGGTTTACGTTTTCCTTTTTGTTTTCCTTCTTCTATTTGGAATTTTTAAATTTATGGTATAATACACGCAAAGGAAGCGGTAGCATGCGGTATAAAGTTATTAAGGATGCAGATCAAATTATTTTGAAAAGTCCGTATTTTGTCAGTAATCCAACGAAGTATAAAAATGGTTGGTCCAAGGTATTTGGCAATCAAAAACCTATTTGTTTAGAACTTGGAATGGGGCGGGGTGATTTTATTATTCATATGGCTTTAAAATATCCTCATATGAATTTTATTGGGGTTGAACTTTATGCTTCGCAAATGGTTGCTGCTGTTACGAAATTACAGAAAATGGATTTACCAAATTTACGATTAATTCATATGGATGCACGTGATATTGATCAAGTTTTTGGTAAAGAAATTGATACGATTTATTTAACTTTTTCAGAACCATGGCCGAAGAAACAAGATGAACGGAAACGTTTTACCCATGAAAGTTATTTACGATTATACGATAAGGTTTTTAAACGTGATAAGCATATTATCTTAAAGACGGATAATAAGAAATTTTTTGCTTATAGTTTGGAGACATTGTCTCAATATTGGTATTCTTTTCATCGGGTTAGTTTGGATTTACATCATGATGAAATTCCTATTGAGAATGTGATGACTGATTTTGAAAAGGTTTATTATCAAGAAGGACGTGCCATTTATTATGTTGATGCACGTTATGAAAATTAACAGTAAGGTTTTACTGTTTTTCTTTTTGAAAATTGCAATTTTGACATAATTTTTCGGTACGTTTTTGATTTTGTAATTCGGTTTTTAGTTTCAAATATTTTGGTGTATTCATAATTTCTTTTAAAGATGATTTATAAATATTACCTAGATTTATACATCCAGAAGAATCTAAGCAACAAGGAACAACGGTTCCATCAGATAAAATACCCAGATGATCTTTTAAAGCACGACAGGAACCTGTGTAATTTTTTCCTTGTTCTTTTTCCGGCCAGATAAATTCTTCGTGGGTATTTAAAAAAATATGAGGAGCTAGGTGTGTTTCATTTTGAATATGATCGGGGTTTATCTGTGTATGAAAATGTTGATTGATTTTTTCGATGATTTTGGGTGTATACTGATTTTTTACCCATATTCTTAGTGAAATGTAAGTGGTTTCTTTTAAAAGTTCTATACTTTCAAAAATATCATTTATATAATCATCGAGGGATTTTTGATACATTTCATGAAAACTATGCAAAGAAATGTTTAATTGACGAATGTTTTTTTGCTCTTTAATTTTTTTAATGAGATAGCCATTGGTTGTGATGTTGATTTGAAAATCTTGATGAGCGAGATTAATGAATTCATTAATTTTAGGATGAAGGAGCGGTTCTCCTAAAACATGAAAGTAAAGATAGTGTGTATAGGGTTTTAGTTTGGTTAAAATGGCTTTGAATTCTTGTTCCGTTAAAAATTTTAAAGGCCTTTTGTTTTGAGCGCAAAACGGACAGGAAAGATTGCAAGCATTTGTAATTTCTAAGTAGATTTTTTTAAACATTTTTCTTCTTCCCTTTTCGTGTATTATATCATAGATGAATTGCTCTTCTTCGCTCTTTTTTGGTTGTTATTTTGACTTTTCTGTGATATAAATGTTAATATATGGAGCGATTAGAATGGAAAAACTATCATATGTGGATTTTTTAACACAAATCACACAAAATATTAAAAATTATAAGAAGAATGTTATTGATCAGACCTATACAAATGATTTAGAAGAACTACAAACACTGATGGACGATTTGAAGTCGCAGACAGATGCTTATTTTAAAGAAAATCAACTTTCAGCAACTCCTGAAGTTATGGAACGGGTGGCAAGTGAAGTACAAGAAGCGATGGATTATGTTTCCTTAATTGCTAGTGAAACGGAACGTTTTATTAAAATGGATCAAAGTTTATCTTCCTCTGATAGTGAAGTTCTTCTTTTACAAAATACGTATATTAAAAATATGTCTTTATTAGATGAAGTGAATATTCGGTTGCATTATTATGAAAAAGCTAGTAAAAAACTTCGTACCAAGTATTTAAAACAAATGAGTGAAGAACAAGCCAATGCTTATTTTACAGTTTGCTTAAGTGGGGATGATCGAAAGAAGTATATTACCAATGAGTATGCTTCTGATTATCAAAAACTAGCTCAAATGGCGAGGGATTTACATCGGGTGTTATATCAGGATCAAAAGAAAATGCAATCTTTGTATAATCAGCAAGTGAAAAATGCTCCAGCGATTGAAATGGGAGAGATTGTTGCTCCAAGTATTGATCCAAGTTTACGACTTATGACCGATGAGAATATTCAAACGCGCGCACAAGATATTTTAAGAGAAATTTCTAAATATGATCAAGCTCCTGGAATGAAAGAAAAATATCATTTTAACTTTGAAGAAAAAGAGTATACGGTGATTGTTCCACTTGGGAAAAAAGCTCTTTTTGAAAAGAATTTACGGGAACTTGCTGGACTTCGTGCTGTTTTAAAAGAACGTCAGGAAATGCCTTTATTAGCAGCATCTTCTCACTATGAAGTGGCACGTCCAGAAGAGTTTGTGGATATTCAAATTGATGAAGATTTATTAAAAGGAATGACTTTACAACAAAAATTATCTTATTTACAATCTATCATGCTTCGAATTGAAGGCCTTTCTGGAATTCACATGATGCAAGTAGAAGATTTAAAGGGGAATGTAAAAAGTATTCCGGCTTACTATTATAAGGTATACCGGATGTGTATTGATCACATTATTACGTTATCTTTATCTATTGATGAAAATTATGTAGCCTCTTTAAATGATGAACAAAAGATTACTTATTATCAGAAGTTAATGGAGAGAATTTTAAATCATCAGGAAGAACCGTTTGTCGTTATTGATGGAAAACCAGTTTCTG
>CANQXM010000027.1 GCA_947627835.1 uncultured Bacilli bacterium
GTTCACAACGCAGAACCATTCCACCTCCACCACCATAGGGAGTATCGTCTACTTGATTATTGGATAAATGGGAAAAAGAACGAATGTTAATTGCATTGATGGTTACAATTTTCTTTTCAATGGCACGATGAATGATTGATAATTCTGTAAATGGTTTCAACATTTCTGGAAATAAAGTCAATATATCAATTTTCATAATATCAGCCCCTGCGTATTTTCAACCAAAATGGTCTTTTCTTTCAAATTAACTTCTTTTATATACATTTCTTGCTTTGGAATATAAAATTCTTTACCACTTGTTAATTTTACTTTTAATAAAATATTTGTTTTATTATACATGATGTCCGTAACTTTGCCAAGGAGTTCTCCGTTTTCTTTCACTTCTAAACCAATTAAATCTTCTAGTAAATACTGATCTTTATCTAATTTCAGTTCTTTTCGGTCTATCCATACTTTTTGACCAATTAAGTTTAGCACTTCATTAATGTTTGTATATCCGCTTAGAGTAACCATATCGTAGATTTTATGATAACGATAACTATTTATTTCATAGGGTGTTTTTGAATCACCAATGAATATTTTATTTCCTTTTTGAAATGCTTTTTCTTTTTGCTCGAAGGTGCTATATATCCGAATTTCGCCTTTAATTCCATGAGTATTTACAATTTTTCCTAAATATATTTTTTCATTCATTTGTACTCCCACTTTCATACATGATGATGCTGGCGCTTATGGCAGCATTTAAAGATTCACATTTTTGATTCATGGGAATGTATAGCATTTGGTCGATAAATGGTTTCCAATTATCTTTCATTCCATTTCCTTCGTTGCCAATTATGATGGCTTTCTTACTAGCAAAGGAAACGTTTTTTATGTTTGTTCCTTGAATTACATTTGTTCCATAGATGGTATAGCCTTCTTTTTTTAAAATGGGTAAAATTTCATTTAAATCCTTGCGAATGATATTGATTTGAAACATCATTCCTTCAGTAGAGCGAATCACTTTTTCATTATATACATCTACGCTATCAGAACTTAAAATTAAGGTTTGATATGAAAAAGCCACTGCACTTCGAATAATTGTGCCAAGGTTTCCTGGATCTTGAATGCCATCTAGAACGATGATATTTCCCTTTATTTGTTCTTCTTCTTTTTTGTAACATACCGCTATTTCATTTGAGGGAGTGATTTGAGATGATATTTTTTTCATAACTGCTTTTGAAACGATGGTTTTATTTTTATTTTCTAAATCGGTTGTAATGTATTCTTTAATTAAGCCCATTTTTTCTGCTTCTTTAATTAAATGATCTCCTTCAATTAAAAACATTCCTGTTTCATCACGATATTTCTTTTCTTTTAATTTCATCCATTCTTTTACTTTACTATTTTTTAGTGATTCAATTATCATATTTACTCCCTCAATCTTTTTCTTGCTTCTTTATATTTTGGATAATACTTTTCTACGTGTCTCCAAAAAGCTTCACTATGATTTGGTTCATAGAAATGGCATAATTCATGAATAATGACATAATCAATTAAATCTAGGTCTCTTTTTAATAACTCACTATTTAAGGTAATGGTATTATTTCCTCGATTGTTTACACCCCACCTAGTTTTCATATTCCTAATTTTTAATGTAAAGGTCGGAATGTTTTGAAAATACGGAAGTATCCGATCTATTTCACTTTGAAAGACACGGTGACATTCATCCTTGTAATATTTTTCTAATGTTTTTTCATCTTTAGCCACAATACCATTTTGTATAAAATAAGGCTCTTTGGTAACTGCATCATAGATTTGGTTATACTTTTGCCCTAGGTAATAAAAAGCCGTATTTTTCTCTTCTTCTTTTTGTTTTTGGATATACATTTTTTTTAATGTTTTTTCATTTTTTACAATGATTTTTTCAATTTCTTTTTCGCTGACAAAACGATTACAAGTAATTAAAAGTGTTTGAGTATCAAGGAAACGCATATACAAATTTTTATTGGGTTTTCTTTTGATTTCAATTTTAATTTTATTTTTACCTATCCAAAATTCCATGCGTCCCCACCTGCTTTCATCTTATCACATTTCTTCATTAAAAAAAAGAAGCCACTCCTTCTTTTTCTCCTTATTCATTTGTAAGTTTTTCTTTTGCTTTTGTGGTTCTTTTTTGTTTTGATAAAGTATTTTTCTTTTGATCTTTTAGCAAATCCCGAATTTCCTCTAAAATGTCTACTTCTGATTTTTCAATTTGTTTCATTTCCTCTTTGATTGGTTTTTTACCACTTGATAGAATTTTATTAATGATTTTTATTAATAAGAAGATGCAAAAGGCAATGATGAGAAAATCAATAATGCTTTGAATAAATAGTCCATATTGAACGGTTGCATCTTTTATTTGAATAGATAAGCCTGAGAAATCAATACCTCCTAATACGATTCCCAATAGTGGTGTTAGAATGTTATTGACTAATGATGTTACAATACTTGAAAAAGCACCTCCAACAATGACACCTACTGCTAAATCTAATACATTTCCTCGTTTAATAAATGTCACAAATTCTTTAATCATATTTTTCCTTCTTTCTTTGCTCTTATTTTACATAAGGATTTTTAGAATGACAAGAAAAAAAGCACGATATGTTTAAAAACCGTGCCCGCCTCCACCTCCGCCGCCAAAGCCAGCGCCACCAGAAAATCCTCCACCGAACCCATTTGTACTCGCTTTTGAATTAACTGCAGCTGCAGCGGAAATGCTACTATGATAAGCATTTTGAATACTTGTATTGATGGCATGACTAATCTGTAAGTTAATCATTGGGGTCCATACTTCATAGGTACTTACTTCATTACTAAATTCACTTATTTTTACATTCATACTTTTTTCAACTTCGTCTGCTAAACCAAAGACAGTTGCATAAACTAAGTATTTTTCCCATAGAGAAATCTCTGGTAATTCTTTTACTTCAAAGTTACCAAAATCTTTTAAGAAATTTTTAAAGGCTTTCCATCTAACATAATGTTCTTGACCTTTTTTGGTTTTTTTCTTGATAATGATTGTATAAAATAAGAAGATAATTCCTACTGGAAATATAAAATATGATGGAATATAGTTGATTTGATAGTATATGGCTACTAAGAAAAGTAAGATACCAATTAGTAACATTAAAATTCCTATGACAGTGGGAATTCCGTTTACTTCATAGAACTTCTCTCGTTCCGCATCTTTTTTGACACAATTCTTCCATGAAGTATAACGTCTTGCAAAAACTTCACCGGTCTTAGTTGATGAGGCATATTTTTCTAGTTCTTCCGTTGTAAAGGTTTGATTTTTTCCTACTTCTTCAAACAAAAAATCCAATAAAACTTGTTCGGTATCTGTTACATTCTGATTATTTTTTAATGTAAAACGATATATTTTTTTCTTCTTTTTCGATGGTTCTTCGGTTACTTCAATATTTTTTTTATAAATTAAATTCATTATTGAAGCACTCATTGCATTGGGTGTAATGTTTTTATTCATTAAATAATCGATGACTTCGACGTTATAGTCTCCTGTAAATTCACGATAGTATTCCGCATTAAAAGTACTTTTGTATTCTTTATCAAATTTAAAATAAATAAAGATCCATAAAACTAAAATGGTTATGTAATAAATGATGGTGGTTACTTTACTAAAATCAACAATAAAGCGAATTAATTTACGCTGATTGTTTACTCGCTCGGTTCTTTCTTCTTCAATTTTCCATATTTCATCAAATGCATCTTGATTTGAATGACGTAACTTTTCTGAATTTTTGATGGTTTCTTTATCAAAAATGGCTCTTAAGTCGATGGTTGAATTTTTATTTAGAGTTGTCATCGTGGCTAAGATTGTATCATTGGCAATTCGATCACTTTCCCCATTGATGTCTCCATGTGCCCAAAAGTAAAATGTTTTATATTCTCGATCTGGAAAATGAAGTTGAATCTTTAAGTTTGATATCTCATCTGTAAAGGCGTCTCCAATGAACGTCCAATAAAGTTCAGCAACATCGTTATGCATGACTACAGCTTCATCTACGATATAAGAAATTAAAAAAGCAACTGTTTCATTTTGAGCACTTTGATACATTTTATAATCGGCTCCACCTTCTACTTCTTGGAAAGTATAATAGCCATTTTTACTTGTTTGATTGTTTTGAGCTAAACGCATGGGTGTAAAAACTTCATTCAACAAATCAAAATTTACTTCTTCGGTTGTAATTTTTTTCGTTGCTAGTTCCACATTGGAAATGCCATTTGCATTATAAAAAGCACTATCTGAAAAATCAATTTTTTCGCCGTCATAAGCTTTCGTTTTTAAATTTTTATAGCGTAGTTCACGAACATAACCATTAAAATTTCCTTTTAATACAATTAATTCTTTTACTTTTAAATCTCCATTTTCTAATACGTTTGCATCAATTAAAAAATTTGTAATGTCATAGTTTACTGATGCGTTTGCAATCATTATTGGAAATAGGAGAAGAAATAGCCATAATATTTTTTTCTTCATTTTTTCCCTCTTTAAAAAAATAGAAGCTTACAAATTGTAAGCTTAAAATTCAACTTTAACATTTTCTCTTTCTGTTTCATTTGCTTCAAAGAATGTTTCAGTTTTGAAATGAAAGATACTTGCAACGATATTACTTGGAAACATTTCTACTTTATTATTGTATTTTAAAGCTGTATCATTATAAAACTGTCTAGCAGATGCAATTTTATTTTCTGTTTCATTTAACTCATCTTGTAATTTTATAAAATTTGTATTTGCTTTTAAGTCTGGGTAACTTTCTGCTAAAGCAAAAAGTTTAGAAACAGCATTGGTAAGTTCACTGTTGGCCTTCATTTCTTCTTCTTTTGTTGAAGATGATAAGAAAGTATTTCTAGCTTTTACTACATCTTCTAACGTTTCTTTTTCATGTTTTGCATATCCCTTTACTGTACTTACAATATTTGGAATCAAATCAAATCTTCTTTTTAACTGAACATCAATTTGTGACCATTGATCACGAACACGA
This sequence comes from uncultured Bacilli bacterium, assembly GCA_947627835.1. GTDB lineage: Bacteria > Bacillota_I > Bacilli_A > RF39 > UBA660 > MGBC162267. The sequence goes on from CANQXM010000027.1 coordinate 5,028, forward strand.
TTGCGTAGTGAAATGAAACTGTTATACGTCTTTACAACATACAATATAATTAAAATAATCACTGCAACAATGATTCCGATTATCCACCACATCATTTTTTGCCTCCTTACGATTATTATATTACCATATATTTGATTTTACTTCTAGTTTTTTTGAACTTCGATGACTGGGCGAATTGTTTTTACCTCTTCGTTTGTTAATAGATTTCCTCCAATATCATAGATTCTACTTGCTCCAGCAACTGGCGATTCACTTGATAAAGTCCAAGCCTCCGTTGCCAAGTATCCCCCATTATTTTTTACCCATGTGTTTTTTCCAATCTCGGCTTCTTCTTTGGTAGGAATACGGATGTACCCATGGTATTCTTTCGCACTATTTTGAAAGTTCATCCAAATTAATGTATTTTTAGTGCATACCCGCCGATTTAACGTTTCATCATATTGTAAACGGCAAATTTTTTGAAGATTTGCATTATTATCTAACCAATTTTCAATAATTCTTTTGGCAATACTATTATCCCAATCATAAGGATAAAAATTACTCGATGATTCTACAAAACAGTAATTGTTACTGTATTCTGTTAAGCACATGCGAACTTTACAGCTGGTTTCATTGCAAGCGCTGTTAAAATAATGAGTATTTGTTTGTTCTAGTCCAAGAGCTTCTGTGATTTCTGTATTATTTAAGGCCCGTTTTAATATTAAAACAATTGTATCTGTTTTATTTTCTACCACTAACCAAGATTCCCCAACTAGGTTGATCTCCTCACCCACTTGGTAGTCGTTTTCTTTTTTTTTGGGAACATTCGTGACAATAAAACCACTATCCATATTTAAGTTTGCTTTAATATCATCTTTCATCGTTGTTAATAATGATCTTGTTTGAGCGTTTTTGGTGGCATTGGCTAACATAATCATTAAAAATACAAGAAAGAAAGAGTAAATTACAGAAACTGCAATAAATCCATTTTTCTTTGGCATCTTACTCACCTATTATGTTTATTATATAATTAATCGATTTTTACTTCAAGGTTAAGAACATAAATTTCCATTTTTCCATCTAGAAATTGCACTGCCAATTGAACGACCAATTTCTAATAATGAATCCAGACATCTTGCTACGGCATTTAAAAATGTTGCCGTTAGTAAATTGGTGTTTCCCCCTTCAATTTGTAAAAGTTCTTCTTTTTTTAATTTATTCATGACAAGCAAGTGGACGAACTAAGCCATCAATAATTCCAGCAATGATTGTTCCAAGTGCAATTACTCCCAATATGATTGCCGTCGTCGATCCTCCTTGTATTTCTTTTAATTCTTCACTAGTTAATTTCATGATTTCCTCCTACTCTAATAAATGAATGATTTTTTTGATAATTTTTTGCTCTTCATCATATAACTTAATTGATATTACTTGATTATTTTGATATTTTTGCGGTGAGTTAATTGATACCCATTGGATATTCTCAATGTTTTGGGCATCTAATTCAATATTACTAATATTTTGAATTTTAAATACATACGTTTTATCATTGATTTTGACTTTTTTGAATTGATAGATTTGATCAATGTCTTCATATCTCCATGGAATCAAAAGAGTATTAGTTTCACTATTATAAATGGCTTTTGTTTTTGTCATTAAGGAAATGGAAAAGATGCAAGATGCTAAAAAACTACAGGAGAAAAGAAAGGTAAGCCATAATCCGATATAAGTCTTTCGATGTTTTTGATAACCATAGACGATTTTATTTTCAAACAAGAATTCTTTCATGACATTCTTCCATTTGTTTTACTTCATCGAATAATTTTTTTAAATTACGATGAGAAATATAAATTATGGTCTTATTTTTTAAAAATTCTCTCATTTTGATAATAATGTCTTTTTCAAGTTTTTCGTCTACTTCACTTAATGGTTCATCAAATAAATAAATTGTTGCATCTTGATATAAGGTACGTGCTAAAATAATTCGCTGTTTTTCTCCTCCAGAAAAATTGTTTTCTTGACTTGTAATTGTCGTTTCATATCGCAGTGGTCTTTTTTCCACAATTTCTTCTAAATGGCATATTTGGCATACTTCCATAAAACGACTGGTATGAAAAGGGCGCTCCATAATAATGTTTTCCTTAATAGTTCCTTTTATTAAAGTACTTCTTTGATTTAAATAAGTCACATATTTTCTAACTACATTCGCTGTTAAATCTGCCAAATTATTTTTGCCAATAAAAATGGAACCACTTGTCTGTGTAATCGTTTTCGTTAATAATTTGCAAATGGTGCTCTTTCCACAACCACTTTTTCCATAAAATAGAACATGAGAATTTTGGGTTATTTGCATACTGATATCTTTTATGACATACTGATATTCATTATAAGAAAAACTTACTTTATTTAATACAATATCTCCTAATTCTATTTTTTGTTCTTCTTCTTTCTCTTCTTCAATTTGAAAAAACTCTCCATTTTTTCTGATAATTCCTTTAATATATTTTTCTTTTGGAAAAATATTTACAAGATCATCTAACGCATTAATTAAATACATTCCTATGGTTTCAATATTTAGAAAATGTATTAAACTGATTTCTCCCATATGAATTTTATAGATTCCGATTGTTAAAAATAAAAACTGATAACTTTCTTTTAAAATCATCTGAATTAAAGAAATATTTTGACTCCATTTTTCAATTGTGTGCTTTCCTTTTAAATAGCGAATCAATTCACGTTCCTGCTTTTGGCTATTTTGATTTTGAAGACTTAAATAATGAACGATTTCATTCTGTTTTAATTGCTCTAAAAGTTGTTCTTGCATATTTGCTCGTAGTTCTAATAATTCTTTTTGCTTCTTTTCTCCTGTCTTTAAAACAATCATATTGAAAAAGGCATAGAGGATGGCAAGAAATATATAGCAATGAAAAAAAGTTTGTTCTAGCCAAAATAATAGAAGAAAGCAAATATAAATGGTAATGATGCAAATGAAGAGATCTTTGATTACGATTAGGTAATACTCCTTAATATTCTCATTTTCCCAAAAACGATTTAGATAGTCTCCTAGATGTCGAGTCGTATATATTTTAAGAGGAAGTTTTTGAACATGATTTAAAAAATTGGTTGTATGGAAAAGATCTAGTTGTTTTTTGAGATCTTGATTTTGCACGATGGTTTCTTTAGTCAAAATTATTTTGGTTAGAATAATGAATAAGAAAAAGATGCTTATAAGCATTAATTCTTGTTCGTAATCTACATATTTTATAGCAATTTTCAAATAAAATGTTCCCAAAATACTAACTCCAACCAGTAACAGTTCTAAGCCGATTAATTTGATAAAATTTCTTTTTTCGTTACCTAAGAATTTCCAGATATAAGCTGCTGTTGTTTTTTCTTTTCCAAGAATTTTAATGGTTTCTTTTGGATATGCAATTAATAGTACTTCTGAAAATATCCATAAAAAATCTTCTTCTTTCATCACCCGCTTTCCGATACTTGGATCCATTAAAACGAATTTTTCTTTATGGATTTCATATAATACCATGAAATGATTTTGACCATTATCTAATACAACATGAACAATGGCTGGCAAAGGAAATGAAATCTTTTTGATGTCTTCTTTTTTAATTCTAGTTCCATATGCATCAAATCCGTATTTTTTTAAAGTTTCTACCATATGGTAAGCACTCGTACCATGACTTGTAGTTTTGGTATCTTCTCTTATTTTTTCTATTGGAACATATCCTTTGTAATATTGAATTATTGAAGCTAGACAACAGATTCCACAATCGGCTTGATCTCGTTGTTTTACAATTACTTTTTTTATCACAGTTTCCCTCCTCTCACTATTATTATTCAAGATGAAAGGGGGATTTCCTTTTTTATTTCAAAAAAAAATAACTTTTCAGTTACTTTTTTTGGTTGGTTTCTTTTTGGCTTTCTTTTTCGATGATTTTTTTGAGTTTTTGCGATTTACTTGTAATTTTTTGATAATTTCAAATTCTCGTTCATTGCTTTTTTGAATATATGGGAATGCTTTTAGTAAACGAGCCGGATAAACCTTGATGATTTTAATTCGATGTTTTAGCATTCTTTCAAACATTCCAGGGATTCTAGCTAATTTCTGGTTTTTTAATTCACTAAAGACAATGATTTGATTACGCAAATTGTACGCAACAATGATTGAATAAATAATATCTACTATAAAAATGATAAAAATGATAACGGATATGATTATTAAAGCTTGATGATTCATTTGATTTAAAAACTTGTCAAAAATGGGATTTGCTAGGTAAATGATGGCAAGTGATCCGATTCCAAATAAACTTGAATTTAACAAACAAATCCGGCCATTGATATTATACTTGTTATTGGAATAATCCCACCATCGATTGTGAAAAATTTTTTCAAGGCCATAACTCGTTACATATTCTATTGCTGTGGTAATTAAAATACCAAATAGAAACACTAGTAGTGGATTTGATTTGACTGATTCTAATAAAAAAATTAAGCAGATACTTCCTACTCCATAAATCGGAATTACGGGTCCACATAAAAATCCTCGGTTGGTTATTTTATGATCTAGTACGATGCACATTGTCATTTCTGCTATGTATCCAAATAAGCTAAATAAAATGAACTTTAAAAAAAATAATGATATTTGATACATATGGCACCAACTTTTCTCTTTTTATTATAGCATATTTCTTTTTTTTAATGTAATAATTCTCATCTTGCTTTCATAGGTATTACTAAGTGATGGAGGATTAAAATGATTAATAAGCAAGGATTATGGTTTGTTACTTTATTTAGTTTAATATTAGTACTTGGAATTTATTATGTTACGATGAGTGATGATACTTTATCTAAAATATTACGAGATAATGAAAATACGCAAGAAGCACAAGCAGTTAATGTTGATATTGAAGAAGCGAGTGTCCTTGCTGCATTGCGTGTAAATGATGAAGAAGAAATGTTAAAAGAAATGAGTGAATTACAAGAAATTTTACTTGATGAAACTGCAACTCTTGAAGAAAAAAATGATGCCTATGATGAACTTATGGCACTCAATGCAAATCAAGGAAAAGAACAAGAATTGGAGAAAAAAATAAAAAATGAGTTTTCTTTAAATAGTTTCGTAAAAATTCAAAATGATCAAATTCGCGTTGTAGTTGAATCTTCGAATCATGATGTATCCATCGCCAATAACATTATTCGAAGCATTCAAGAAATGTATGATCAAAAAATGTATATTACTGTTAAATTTCAAGCATAGTCTTTAGGCATATACTCTCACAAACTTCCTTTCTATTCATAAAATATTATGAGTGTAAGAGTTCAAGTGGAAAGTGAGGGAAATTATGAATAAAAAAATATTAACAATTCGAGAACAAGAAGTTTTTGAACTTTTAGTATTAAATAAATCGACACAAGAAATTGCTGATTTTCTGGGAATTAGTGAAAAGACAGTCCGAAATCACATTTCCAATGTCATGCAAAAGCTTGGGGTAAAAGGAAGAGCTCAAGCGGTTGTTGAATTATTAAAATTAGGGGAAATTACCTTATCTTAAAAAGTCTTTATAGACTTTTTTTTCGTTCTACTTTTTCTTTCTAATCATAAAGTTAATTAGGTGGTATCATGTTAAAACAAAGTGCTCTTAGAAGAATTGCTGTAACAACCATTGCACTTGTTATTTTTGGCATTCTATCTTTTTTCCCAGTTAAATTAGAACCTGAGTTTGCTAATGATTATACCCTATCTTCGATGTCTAAAGGAGCAATTTATTTAATTGATCCTTATGAGTATGTTGCTCGCAGTGAAGTTGTCATGAAAAATACTGATCTTTTGAGTCAAGCAAGAGAAATTATTGAAACTTTGACTATACAAGGGAAAAAAAGTCATTATCTTCCCAACGGATTTCAAGCGGTTTTACCTATTCAAACGACTCTTTTAAGCATTGATTTACAAGATTCGGTTTTAAAGCTTAATTTTGATGAAAAATTTTTAAAAATTCCTAAAGATTATGAAGAAAAAGCTATTGAGTGCCTTATTTATTCACTTACAGAACTTCCAAATGTTAAAGGCATTTTGTTATATGTAAATGGTGAATTACTTACTACTTTGCCAAATTCTAAAATCAAATTACCCGCTTTACTGACTCGGGATTATGGCATTAATAAAATTTATGATTTAACCAAAATGCAAAATGCTATTAAAACAACGACTTATTATATTAGTAAATATCAAAATTATTCTTATTATGTTCCCGTTACCGAAATTCGCAATGATGAAAAGGAAAAAGTTGAAATTATTATTGAACGACTTAAAAGTTCTCCCATCAATCAAACCAATCTTATGAGTTATTTAAATGCCAATGCTGAACTTTTGGATTATGAACTTTTAGAAAACGAGCTTTCTTTATCTTTTAATCGCTATTTATTAGATGATTTTGAACATGAACAAATATTAGAAGAAGTTGCTTATTCCATTGCTCTTTCTTTGCGTGATACTATGGATGTTTCAGTGGTGCATTTTTTGATTAACGATAATGAAATTAAGAAAATGTTTGTATAACTTTTCTTTTTTTTGGTATCTTATAAAAAGAATCTTGAAATATTTTTGGGAATATATTATAATCTATTTGTTCTTTCATTGTTCGCGTAGCTCAGTTGGATAGAGCAATCGCCTTCTAAGCGATCGGTCGAGAGTTCGAATCTCCCCGCGAACACCATTTAAAAAAAATACCCTTTATGAAGGGTTTTTTTGTTGCTTCCTTTTCATTTTGCGTGTATACTATGTTCTTAATAGTTGGTGTTATAAATGAAAAAATTTGGTTATCTTGCAGCTTTATGCTATAAAACTTGTGATTCTACGGATTACATTCAAGTGCATCCGACCCATATTGTACGTTGTAATTTACAGGATAATTTCTTTGATGTTGAGAATATGGGAAGTTATATGAGTGCTTTTTTAAATGACGATGATGTTACTTATCCCATGGCTGAATTTGCTATTTCTTGGGAAGATTTTCAAAAGAAGTTTCAATTGAATGAAAAGTCTGATGATCAAGATCTTGAAATGGCTTTTAATCGTTATCTTGATGAATTAAATCATAATCTTTATTTTCAGAAAATTGATTATATTCAAGATATTGCAACGACTTATTCTTTATGTTTGGAAGAAAATAAAGTATCGGTGATTGCGGTTGCAAATAATATGGGAGATATTCATTATATGAATGAAGAAACCAATTTGAATTTTCAAGATTTTCGTAATCCATCTGATAAAGAGGAACTTGTCTATTCAGATGAAGAAAAAAAGGAAACAAAGGATGAAGCTTCTAAGGATGAAAAGCAAACTACTCTCCTCTCTTCTCTTCCAGGTTATGCTGATTTTTATCGCTATTTAACGCATTACATTAAGGGTCAAGATGAAGCCATTCAAATGGTGCTTGCTACTTTATATCGTCATTTTCAACTTCAAAATTATCGAAATAAAACTAATATGATGATTATTGGACCTTCTGGTTGTGGGAAAACCGAAATTTTACGGAGAATCCAGGAAAAAATTTCTATTCCAATGGTTACCGTTGATAGTTCCTTTTATTCTGCTGCTGGGTATGAAGGCAACTCTCTTTCAGATATTTTAGTTCAACTTTATCATCAAGCTGGAGATAATCTAGAAAAGGCGGAGCATGGAATTGTTGTCATTGATGAAATTGATAAAAAAGTAACAAAGGATCAAAATGATGTTTCTGGTATTCGCGTATTAAATAGTTTACTTACAATGATTGAGGGTGGTACTTTTCACATTAATATTGGTTCAGAGGGATTTCCACACTATATTCAATTTTGTACCAATCAAGTTTTATTTATCACAATTGGAGCATTTGCAGAATTAGCTCAAGAATTACAACGAAAATCTTCTTCTTTGGGATTTCAAGCTACCCCAAGTGTTCCTAGAACTGAAATTACTTTAGAAGATTTAAATCATTTTGGTCTTCCACTTGAGTATTTACGGCGCATTCGACTTTGTCAAATTCATCCATTATCTATGCAAAATTTGTATGATATTTTGGTTTTACCGGAAGATTCTTGTTTATATGAATATCAACGAGCCTTTGAAAAGTGGGGATTTCATTTACAGATTGATCCATCTGCGCTTTGGGAATTTGTTCGTCGTGCGGCAGAAGAAAAGCAAGGTGCTAGTGGACTTAAAGTGGCTCTTGCCAATGTCATAGACCCTGCTTTTCATGAACTTTGTATGAGTGATGGAAGTTGGGATTCTGTTTATATTGATGAGACCACGATGCAAATGAAACCTCCTTATCGTTTAATCAAAAAGAAAGAAGATTAGATGAGGCTTTTAAATTCTGCTC
>CANQXM010000028.1 GCA_947627835.1 uncultured Bacilli bacterium
AGCATCGATGACAAGAACACAGACATCACTTCGTTCAATTGCTTTCATACTGCGAAGTAAACTGTAACGTTCAACACTTTCATAAATGCGACCTTGCTTACGAATTCCCGCTGTATCAATCACCACAAATTTTTCATTATGATACGAAAAAGGGGTATCAATCGCATCGCGAGTAGTCCCAGAAACATCAGATACAATCGAACGATCTTCATTTAAAATGGCATTTACTAAACTACTCTTTCCAACATTGGGTCTTCCAATCACACAAAACTTACAAACATCATCCACCACTTTTTCTTGTTCGGGAAAATCTTTTGTAATCTCTTCTTGAAGTTCCGTAAGTCCGATTTTATGAGCAGCACTAACTCCCATGACACATTCAAATCCAAGTTCATAAAAAGCATAAATCAAATCACTTCGCTGGACGTTATCAATTTTATTCACAACAACAATGACCCGTTTTTGGCTCTTCATTAGTAAATCACGAATACGATAATCATCTTGATTTAACTCACTTTTGCCATCGACCACAAATAAAATAACATCTGCTTCGGTGATGGCATAATTAGCTTGTAAAAAAATATCCGAAGAAAAATCACTTTTCCCAGTTTCCAATCCACCCGTATCAATTAAATAAAAAGATTTATTTTGAAAGGTAGCAACCCCATAAATTCGGTCACGCGTAATTCCGGGTGTATCTAAGATAATAGCTTTATCTTCTTTAATAAGCCGATTAAATAAACTGCTTTTACCAACATTGGGTCTTCCAATTAAACAAACGGTTTTCTTCATAAAAAGTCCCCCTTTCTTTTAAGTTTTCTTATTCTATCATAAGAATGAACTTTCTGCAAACTACTCATCACACATGGAATCATCAACATTAACGTGCGCATAACTACGTTTATTGTTAGCATAAATCCGCACAGTCGTTTGATCCATAGAAGAATTATCTCGTGGATCCAAAAAATAACTACCCTCTACCTCTTGATCTGCTTTCAAATATCCAAGCTGCATTAATTCAAGTAAACTAAGTTCAACATCCATATCCGAAGTAAAATGATCATTTCCATATAACTTAGCTTGACTTTCAATAAACGTTAACTTTTCACAATACATGTCCGTCTTAAGATCCGCTGAAATATTGATGGCACTCGTAACAGCAAGTGTTCCCAAAATTCCCAAAAGTGCAATGACTGCCAAAAGTTCAATAAGCGTAAACCCTTTTTTTCGTTTCATCTGATCTTCACCTATGATTATCATATCATAAAAAAAATATTCCATAAATAAAAACAAGAACACAAAAAATGTAATTTACTAAGAAACTTTGCTAAATTTAATCGGCGCACTAAATAACAAAAAATGAACGCTTCCAATAGAAACGTTCTTTTTTTAAAAAGATTCGACATTAATTCGTACTTTTCCAGATTTATTAACATACGCATAAGCTTGAATAAGGGTTCGAATCGCATGAATCACATGTCCAGATTTCCCAATCACAACGCCCATTTCACTTTCTGGAACCATTACATCTAAAATGGTAACATCTTCTTCTTGAAAGCTTTGAACTCGTACTAAATCAGGTTCCTGAACAAGACTCTTTACTACAAATTCTGCATATTCAACTAAATTCATTACTTACCTTCTTTAACTTTTGAAGTAGCATATTTCTTCATAATACCTTGTTTACTTAATAAACTACGTACGGTATCAGTAGGAATAGCTCCTTCATGCATCCAATAAAGCACACGATCTTCCTTAATCGTAACCGTATTTTCACTTTTAATTGGATCATAAGTTCCAACAACTTCTAAAAACTTACCATCTCTTGGACTTCTAGAATCAGCTGCTACAATCCGATAAAAAGGTTTTTGTTTAGAGCCCATACGTTTAAGTCTCAATTTAACTGCCATAATACTTGCTCCTTTCTCTTTCTGCATGGAATTATATCATAGTGAAAAAAATGTGTCAACCCATTTAGGTTGACGAACATTTAATTTAGATATTCATCAGTAACGCCTTCAATTGAAGCGTTTTCCGCATCTTCATCCACAATTTCTTCATAATCATCATAATCTTCTTCAACCGGTACTTTTAATTTTGTATTACCTACAACTTCCACTCCCAGTTCCTTTTCAATATCTAAAACAACCGTCCCATTTACAACTTCTACATTTACCACTGTCGGTTGCTTTAAACTATGAACAATCACCTCAGATGCATCATGAATAACTTCTCCATCTTTAAGAGGAACATTCATATGATCCGTATACTGAAACTTCCCAGTACTTACACTCGTTTTCGTATCATGATCATACGCATACCAAACATTGACATCAAATTCTCCTTGAATATCGACGATTCCTCGGTTTCCCTTGCCTTGAAAAGTATGATTAATCACCCAACAACCAAGAACTGTATCCACTTTTTCACTCGGCGTTATAGAATAATGGGAAGTCGTCGTTTTCTTTGCTTTTCCCACCACCGCTTTCGTTACAATTTCCTTAAAATTAGCCATGGAATACCTCCTCTAATTTAATCTATGCAAACAAAATCTTTTTGTACACAGAAACTCATTGTGATAAAATAAAAATAGGAGATGAAAAAATGGATTGCTTATTTTGTAAAATTGCCAACAAAGAAATACCAAGTAATATTTTATATGAAGATGATACCGTCATTGCTTTTTTAGATCTTTACCCGACCGTCGATGGTCACACCCTCATTGTTCCCAAAAAACACTTTACGGACTTTACTGAATTAGATAAAGATACCCTTTATCATATGAAAGAAGTTGCTGAAAAATTATCCAAAGAAATTATGGAAAAACAAAAAAATACTGGCATGACCTTTTCAATGAACTACTTAGAATCCCAAGTAATCAAACACGTTCATTTGCATCTCTTGCCAGATTATCATAAAAATCAAAAACCTCAAAATACGCCAGATGAAATATTTGCCAAACTAAAAAGCTAGAAAAAATCTAGCTTTTTGCTTTTAATACAACCACAGCCATCTCTTTACAGGAAAAATCTTTCAAACATCCCTCTAAATCTGCTAACGTAATGTGTTCTAAAATGTCTTTGGCATCATCAATCACTTTTCCATAGCAAATCATCTGTTCTTGTAAATTCATATTCACTTCGGTAATATCATCAAAACCAAGAACTAAACTGGAAACCAAAGCATGAATTTTTCGTTGTAGCGTTTTTTCATCAACTGTAAGATGCTTTAAAGCATTTTTTAAAATCGTTAATAACTCACTAGGATATCTACTTTCAGCGTTCAAATACAAAATGACATAATCCGAAATAATGGTTTTTTCATACCCCAAATTGATAATTAAATCCTTATTCATTAACTCTTCATAAAGTAAAGAAGTCGGTCCAAAATTACATCCAAGAAGCAATGATAATAACAAACGAAGTTTATAATCATTTTTCTCTTTAAAATTCTTTCTTGGAATTTTTACTGCCAAACGAAGTCGATCAACCATAACATTAGCTGGCACTTCTTCATAATTTAAAACCACTTTATTGGGTTCTTTTTTATTCTTTCTTTTCGGATTTGTATAATCCAAGAAAGTTTTCTTTTGTAAATTCTCTTTGACAATCGTGGAAACTTCATAAGGATTCACATTTCCCGTTACAATCAAAAACATATTTTTAGGATGATAAAATGTTTGATAAACCAGCAAAATATCTTCTTTACTCATCTTTAAAATATCTTCTTTATTTCCAGTAATTTCTTCCCGATGTCGATCATATTTAAATAAATTTTGCAAAACACGATAGTAAAGCAAATGTCCAGGATTATCTTGATCCATTCGATTTTCTTCAATAATAATATTTTTTTCTTGATCGATAAATTCATCTGTAAAACAAGGCGTTAAAACAAAATCAAGTAAATGATTTGCGTTTTCTTTTAAATAATTGGTTCCATAAACTTCATAAGAAGTATACGAAAATGTAGTAAAAGCGTTGACATCACTTCCATTGTTAGAAAAAAAATCTTGAGCATCTCCATCGGGTTCATGAAAATTAATATGTTCTAAAAAATGAGCGATACCACGGGGAACCTCATAATCTTCATTTTGAATGCGAAAACAAGTATCCAAAGAACCATAACGAACCGATAGCGTCATATAATAGCCACTTACTTTTTCATTAACCCAATAAAGAATGGGTAATCCACAATCACATTCATCATAATAAATGGTTTCTTGAAGTCCTTTTAACTTAATCTCCTTCATGGATACCCTCCTTTAATTCATAAACCATTGCCAAATGAACCTTTTTAGCAAAAGAACGAATATCATTTTTTGTAACATTTAAAATTTCTTCCTTGCGATCTTGAAAAAGCGATTGCGAAGTAAGATTATGAAAGAAATAATTATTTACTAAACTACTTTGATTATCCATCGACATCGAAATTGCAAAAGAAAGTTGCTTTTTCGCCATTTCTAACTCCGAATCTGAAAAGGTTCCATCCGCCATTTCCTTAATTGCTTTTTTAATTAATTTTACAGCCAACCCTTGATTTTGATGATCCAGTCCCACGACCACGAAAAATAGTCCATCAAACTTTTGATAAATGGTTTGAATTCGGTAACAAAGCGAATGTTCATTGCGTAAAGATTGATACAATTTAGAATTTAAACTTCCTCCACAAAGCATTTCTCCAAACACACTTAAAGTAGCTTGCTCTTCCTTTTTCATTAAAAGAGGCATTTGATAAGCTACCACCAACGTACTTTGTACAAAAGAACTTTCCTCACAAACTTTTTTCACAGAACGAAGAAGCGGATTCTTTACATAAACAGATAATTCATGATTTTTAATAACCGGGTTCCGAAAATAGCGAAGAATCATTTTAGCAACCTGATCCATATCTAAATTTCCCACAAGATAAATATCACAATGACTATGCTTCATCATTTTTTGATAAGCAAGAACTAAACTCTCCGGCGTAATTTTTTCTAACTCCTCCAAAGTTCCCAGTACACTTTTACTCGTAATACTATTTGGAAAAAGTGCTTTTAACGTGTTTCTCACAGCATAATTCGTTGGATTTTCTTTATATGCTTCAATATCGGCTTTTAAATGATTTTTAACAATTTGAAAAGAACGAAAATCAAAAGATTTTGAAGTAATATTTGGATTCATAATCGTATCAAAACAAAAAGACATACAATCATCTAAATAATTTTCTTCAGAAACAAACTTGGGATCTAAAAAATCAAAGACAAAATTGGTTAAAAGCGCATTTCCAACCTTCGTCGTAACTCCATAAAAATAAGTATTATAAAGTTCCTCTAAACGAATAATAAAATCTCTTCTAGTAGGAAAATTTTTAGAAGTATAACTCATCATGTCGGATAAAAAACAAGTTTCCATCAAAGATCCTTCACTAGCATCCGCTTGAAAAATGACTTCCATATGACAATTTTTAAACTGATCCGTTTGAATCGTAAAAACACGAAATGCATCATACTCATATTTTTGATAAACCATTGTGACACCTCATTTCTAATATAACCGATATTTTATTCATTATAATCAGAATAAATACGATATAAATAATCATCCGTCATTCCAGCCATATAATCAATAATCTTTCGAGCGGTACTATTTTTGGTTTGATAATTTTCATTTTTATATAACAAAAAATCACGATAAATCGGATGCTCCTCATCCTTGCAAGCGATGGCCTTTTGGCAAGAAGCAAAAACACTGCGAAACATCTTTTCATACATTTCAAAATTTTCTTTAGAATTTGCTTTTAAATAAATATTTTCCATATTAAACTTTTTTAAATTTTTAATGGCTTCATACACTTCATCACTCATCGAAATGGCATCGGTATGAATACTATGAGAAATAATATCCATGATAATTGTATTAATAATCTCGCGGTTTTTACATCCTAAGACATCGACAATATTTTTTGGCAACTTACTTTTTTCAAAAACACCCAAAGCACACGCATCATCAATATCTCTTCCCAAATAAGCAATAATATCACTAATTCGCACTACACAACCCTCTAAAGTCATAGGAACTAATTTTTTAATGACTTTCTCATCTTGATAAGACTTTTGATATTCCTCTAAAAAAGAGGCAATCGTTTTCTTTTTAGGTCGATAATTTTGGCTAATGAATTCCCCATTATGACACATGATAGCATCCAAAACTTGCAAGGTCAGATTCTTGCCATCGCCCCCATTTTCGACTTCCATAAGCATGCGTACACTTTGAATATTATGATGAAAATATCCCTCGTGATTTTCAAGACTAATTTTATTTAAAATAGCTTCTCCCACATGACCAAAAGGCGTATGTCCAAGATCGTGTCCAAGTCCTGCTGCTTCAATTAAATCTTCATTAAGGGAAAGTGCTCTACCAATTGTTCTAGCAATCTTACTAACAAGTTGCACATGAACCATTCGTTTACTAATATGATCATTTTCTCGATAAGAAAAAACTTGTGTCTTATCCATATACCGTGTATAAGCCATCGAATATAAAATACGGTCTGCATCATGAAAAAAAGGCGGACGAATATCCTCTTTACTAGGATGCATGCGAATGGCCTCATCATCCTTCGTTGCATAAGGACTAAGCGTCAAATTATGAACCCGCATTTGTTTTTCAATTTCATCTAGCTGTACCATCCAAATTTCACCCTCTTAAATATGTTTTATTATAAACCAAGATAGAACCAAAAAAAAGAACAAAAAAAGTTCTTTAAAATCGAATTTTTAAATTGCTAGCTGGATAAGATTGAAAGCAAGAAACCAAGTGATGTTTGCGATCAGCAAGGCGTAAATTTTCATCATTCATATAAACATCCCCTTCTAAAACTTCACACATAGGTTCTAGAAAAACAAAATCAATTGGGACATCACTATGACATATTGCTGTAAAAATACTTTCATTTCCTTTGCCAAAAATCAAATACTCTTTTTGTTTAACAAGGAGTCGAATTTCATATTCATCATGATTTTCAATTTCCTCATCATTCATAGAATAGCCATGTCGTACAAACTTATTGGAAACACTTAATTCTTTTAAAATTTCATTCATTTTTTCATAAAGATGAGTACTGCCACAAACAAAATAACTCATACAATCAAACACAAATGGTCGAATCGTTTCATAACTTAATGTTCCCGTTGTATATACTTCCTGTTCTTCTGCAACAAAGACATCTAATAAAATATTCTTACATTTTTTACAGAGTTCTTGAATGCGATCAACAAAGCACAAATCTTGAACGCGTTTAGCAAAATAGACAATGTGAAGATTTACATTCATCTTAGAAGAAGCAAGAAAAGAAGCCAAATGAAACATCGGGATAATTCCGTAACTATCGACAACTCCTAAAATTTCTTTTCCATCACGTAAAGGTTGATAAACAAGTTCATCATAAGGGCCAAAAACTTCTAAAATTTCTCCCTCATCCACTTGCTGAAATAAATAATCATTTAACACATTTTCTTCATTGCGATAAATGGTAAGACAAATTTCATGTTTCTTCTCTAGCATCCGATTCGAAGAAACAAAAACAGGTTCACAATAAGAAACATTATCAATTCGTTTTACAACAACCACCATCTGTCCCGGATAAACCGGTCCATCAAATCCCTGCACAAAAATTTCTTTAACCATATCATATTCTTCAGAAACCGAAACTACTTTCAATTTTCGTTTTTGCACTTTTACTTGGCGTCCTAAAACATTTACTTTTGTTTCAAAAATGATATCGCCGTTTTTGGCTTCATCAATGCATTTTTTTCTTTCCGTAACCATATGAGTTACTTTATTTTCTAAAGTTTCATTCTTCATGATGATCCCCTTCCTTTACGATTTCTTCACTCACAAAAGCACCCGATAAATAACTTTCCGCACTGCCACTTAAAAGCGGTCCATAATTTCCACAAAAATACAGATTTGGAATCAACCGTTCTTGTTCATGTGCAAAAAGCCTTGGAAGTAAATTATCATATCCTTTTGATAAATAACCAAATGCGCCATCTACACTACCGGTTTTGGAGGCATAGGAAACGGGACTTACAATCGAAATTTCTTCAATAGCATCATGAAGATTGGTTTTGGTAGCATCTTCAAAAATAGTAATTAACTTTTGAGCGATTTCATTTTCAAGCATCCGGTAATCACGATTGAAAACTTGTTCTGTAAAATAATCATTGACAAAGAAAGATTGTAACACCAAAGTCGTAGTATGCGAAGAAACAGAATCAGAAGATGAATTCATCACACTTGCGATCACAGAGGAAACTCCGTTCATATTCTTTACTTCTTCATTACTATTAAGAGAAGCACTAATATAATAAGGATAATCATGGATTCCTAAATCTTCCTTACTTTGATTAAGTCCCAAATAAACACAAAATGGTCGAGGTCCAAGCGTCCGTGCATGACAGAACTTACGCATTTGTTTGGTTACTTTTTCTTTAGGTAACATCTTTCCATACACAGAAGCCATGGAAACATCTGCCACAATTACTTTCGTCTTAATCTCTTCTTCATTAGAAAGACGAACTCCACAAATCTCATCTTCTTGAAATAAGATTTCTTCCACACAAGAAGAAGTACGAATACATCCACCCATCTTTTCAAAAGCATGGCATAACGTCATCGTAAGATCCGTGCTGCGATTTTTGCAAACCCAAAGACCATATTCTAAGATTTGATAAAGATAAGAAGCATAAAAAACAAAAGATAAATCTTTACTTGGACTGCCAAAATGCATCCAAAAAGTAGATAAAAGATCCTGTGCTTTCTTAGGTATTTTTAATTCATCCATCCCTTGTTGTAACGAAAGTGAAAAGAATTCTTGAAAATGAGGATACTCACGCGCCATCTTTTCATAATCAAGAGGTTCTTTTAAATTAGAAAGAGCTAAAGAGAATTCTTTTCCATACTCCAAAAACGTAGCTACAGCATCTTTGCTCCCAGGTACATATTCTTCCATTTTAGTAAGAAAAGAAGAAGTTCCCAAAGGAATTTCATAAGTCTCTTCGGTATTTAAAGAGATGCGAGAAAAAACGGAAGAACCATTCACAAATTCCAAATCATCCAAAATGCCAAGTTCTAAAAATAAATCATATAACTTTCCATGATGTGATTCCGTCCCTAAAAAAGCCAACGGCTGAGTAACATAATCAAATTCAAATCTTCCAACTTTGAAACTAGAAGAAAGTCCTCCAACTTGAGAAGCAGCATCTAATAAAAGAACTTTTTTCCCCATTTTTTGTAATAAACACGCACTAGTAAGGCCACCATTTCCAGCTCCGATTACTATGACATCATAAAACATAGCATCCCCTCCTTATTATGTATCATAACCATTATATCAAAAAGAAAAAGAACTTTGAAGACCTTTAGGAAGAAAAATCAAGTTTATGCAAAAGCTGAAAATCAACACCATAAGTTTTTAAAAGTTCAACTTTCTTTAAAAATAAATTTTGAAAAGTTTCACTAGGTTCTTCGATTTGATCAAATAATAAAACGCGAAAATGGCGATAATTTGAATCATAAGAAGTATAAGTAAAAGAAATCGAAAGATTTTGAAAAGAAACTTCACTTTGATCTCCTCTTGTTTCCTTTAAAATAGTCAAACTTGGAGCAATTCCTACTAATTGATCCATTCCCGTTTGGGCGGAAATAAAATTACCTAACGAATAAAAAACAAGCGTATCCTGAATTTTCTCAATGGGTTGAATCACATGAGGATGACTGCCAATAACAAGATCGACCCCCAAACTAGATAACTCGCGAGCAATCGTCCGTTCTTCTTCATTAGGAAATGCGGTATACTCTTCTCCCCAGTGCATACTCACTAAAATAACATCCACCAAGTCCTTTACCTTAGAAATATCATTTTGTGCACGCGAAAAAGAATAAAGATTAACCAAATAATCTTCCTCTTCGGATAACGAAATTCCATTGGTAGAAGTCGTATAAGCAAAAAAAGCATAAGTAATACCGTTTTTTTCTCCAATTGGTAAAACACTTTGACAAGCGATTCGATCACAAGTCCCCTGCATCAAAACTGGTTGCTTACGAAAATAAGAAACGGATCGCACAATTCCTTCTTTTCCTTTATCCAAACTATGATTATTTGCAGTACTAACTAAATTAAATCCAGCATCAATAAAAGCATCTCCTACTTCTTGAGGGGAATTAAACCGAGGATAATTTGATAAACCAAGCTCTACTCCACCTAAGATACTTTCTTGATTGTAATAAGCTAAATCAAACTGAGAAATAAAAGGCTTAATAAATTCCAAATGAGAATAAAATTGATAACTCCCATCCGCTTGATACCCATCTTTATAACAAGCATCATGATAAAGAGCATCACCAACCATAACAAGCGTTACTTCCTCTTTTTTGGTAGAAATAGTTGGCATAGTTCCTTCATAAATAGGAATTTTTGTATCAATAAAAAAGGGTTTTTTCATGTTCCAAAAAAGAAGACAAAGAAAAAGAAAAAACAAAACCTTATATTTCATAAACTCACCAATTTTATTATAAAAAGAAAAAAGGCCAAAAAAAGAAAAAGCCTTCGACAAACTTTTTACAATTTTCTACTTCGACTATAATCGCGAACCACTTCAATCTCTGTATATGAAGGAGAAGACGGAAAATACCAAGAATACTTAGCAACTCCCCTAGAAATAATACTAGCCATCTCCTCTTCTTGAAGTAACAGTTTCATATCTTCATCTTTTAAAGACATTTTCGGTTTTGAAACCCCTTTTTCAGAAACAACAAATCCTCCTCTTCGAAAAGAAGCAAAAGGCATCTTTCTTCGAACAATCCCCATGGTTTCCATAGATTCCCCTAAAAAAGGCTGAAACATGCGTGGAACAAATCCATCGTGAGCATGACCGCCAAATAAAATGGTCACATCTTGATATAACGTAGGATAATACTTTAAAATATCAGGATACATAAAAAATTCATTGCTATGACATAATAAAATATTCACATGATCCTTCGGAAAAACAAAATGTTGCTTTTGAAAATCTTCACAAACTTCACAAGCATTCTCTTGTGGATGAAAACGGGAATAAAACTCGCGTTTAGGAGTATATCCCGTAACCGTAAACTCAGAATCAACATATTGAGAATTATGTAAAACATAAATTCCATGTTCAGGACTATGCAAATGCATCATCATATCAAATTTACTTTTTTCATGTTCTGTAAGATGTTCCCAATTTTCTAAAATATCATGATTTCCTAAACTAACTAACACAGGCGCCCAAAAAACATCCGATAAATAACTAAGATCTTCACGAAGGACTTCAAAATAATATTGATTTGCAAATCCTTCTGCACCACAAGAAACCAAATCTCCAGCAATCAAAATAGCATCCAAATTTACATTTTCTTGATAGCGATCGACAAGTTCTCGATAAAATGTTTCTAATATAGCAGGATAATACTTTAACATCCGTTCACAATAATGCAAATCAGATAATCCTAAAAAATGTTTAATTCGTGGGCTATTAGTAGGAGTCTCTACAATAAAATGTTCCCGCGTTGCATTCATTTAAATCTCTTCCTTTGGCTAACTATTATAACACAAATATAAACAGAACAAGGAATATTTTTAGTAGAAAACCGAAATAGAAATGAGTTTAGACAAATTTTCATCTGATGCCTCTAAAAGAAAAAATGGATATTAAAAGAAAGCTTTACATATTAGGAATTGTAGGTTTTTAGAAATAGACGAACCAAGCTTATTAACATCATAATTTTCATATACTTTTTTAACAACAAGGTCAACATTTTCACAGCATTGTTTTATCTCATCAATTGTAAAAATCCGAAAAGTATGCCGATCAACATATTTTTTAAATGAACCAATTTCATATCTATTTCCATTGCACGAAGAACGTTTATTTGGCATAGTGCTGATGGATACATTTGAAATATATCAGGTGTTTTCCCTTTCAATTATCGAAAGATAAGAGAAAGGTGGTGGTTCATTGTGACAAAAAGAGAAGCAGCTCTATTTATTATAATCCTACTATTATTCTTTGTAGTAATCACCTTACTATTTAGATAATAAAAACATCTGATTTCAACATTTGTTGATTTCAGATGCAATCCAATATAAGGGATAACATCTGATTCCTACAATCAAATGTATCCTTTTTATTTTATGCAAGTTTCCTTGACAAATTCAATATATCATAAAAATAACCTACTTACAAGTCATCTTTTGCTACACTCAAGTTTATGAATAATCAAAATGTCAATCTAATATACTACAATTCTTCTACTGTTTTAAAGATTTTATCATTTGCTTTGCTTCTTGAATGTCCTTTCTAGAAATACCGGGATTTAATCTTAAAGATATTCTTGGTTCTTTAGTTTTGACGATGATTGGTGAGAAATGTTTCAATTGCTCAAGAGTATATTTATTAACTGGCATATCAACAATATCAATCCTATAATTATCCAAACCTATAAAATAGGCTTTAACATATTGCAAAGACATATCATTTCCATTAGTTTTTAATATTATCGCTCTTCCACCTTCTAATGGAACATTTAATTTCATTTTATTTAAATCAAAACTTTTAGCACTTTGTTCTGCAAAATCTAAAAATAAAGGATATGCCAATAAATATCTGCCGACTTTCGTCCAAAACCAATTATTGCGCTCATATTCCCTAAAGTCTGCAACATTTTCAGCAATTTGAGATTGAATAAATTTATAAATTGTTTCTTCGCTAGCTAAAGGATGATACGCTCTGATATTGATAGAGTCATTATCTAGATAAATAATATATTTCTTTTCCTCTCCAGTTGTGGAATTACTAAATATTTCTTCCAATTCCTTTCTAGTTGCATAAATTGACCTTCTATCACCAGTCAGAATTTTATTAATCAATAAAGCTTCACTTTTATCTTTAACAGCAAAATTTTCAATAATTTCACCATCACCAATTCGAATATAGGGTTCTTCAAAATTTAATAATTGATTTGCATAAGTCACTTTATCAAATAAACCAACTCTTGAATAATATATTGGTATATTGGAATATGGGAATTGTTTTCTCCTTTCATCTTCAATATATGTGTTAATCGAAGCATAAGATCCTTCTTCATGAGAATAAATTATACCCTCTTGATTTAGAATAGCAAGTGTATTCCAATAAGGAA
>CANQXM010000029.1 GCA_947627835.1 uncultured Bacilli bacterium
TCCCTATGCCAATTGATTTGAATATTGCTTATGCTGAATATCATAATTAATTATCAGTCATTTTGTTTAACACAACTAATGAAAAAAGAAAAAGATATAAAATAATTTGAGAAAATGATGAAAATGAATAAGCAAAAAACAAAAATCGTAAATTTGCAAATAATTCAAAATAAGATATAATGGTCTAGAAAAGAGGATGATTATGGAATTCCTAAAGAAATATTTACCCTACATCTTAATTGTAATAGGGGTAATTTTGCTTCGAACCTACATCGTAACACCCATTAAAGTAAACGGTTCGAGTATGTATAATACACTAAATGGAAATGAAATTATGCTATTATGGAAAATTGGAGAAATTAAACGATTTGACATTGTTGTTACAAAAACCGAAGAAGAAACTTTAATTAAACGAGTTTATGCGCTTCCAGGAGAAACCATCGAATGCAGAGATGGAGATATTTGGATTAATGATGAAAAGATCGATGATCAATATGCTTTTGGAGAAACTGCCGATTTTTCAAAAGTAACCCTAAAAGAAGACGAATACTTTATCATGGGAGATAATCGATTAGTATCTCTAGATAGTCGAAAAATTGGCCCCGTTCATCGCAAGCAAATTAAAGGCACCACAAATTTTATAATTTTTCCATTTAATAAAATTGGAACTGTAGATAAATAATTATGTTGAAACTATAATAAATTTTCAAAATAAGTGATAAAAATACTTTAAAATTAACAAGTAGAGGTAAAAATATGTCAAACGCAGAAGAACTAAGTGAAATATTTAAAAAAAATATAGACAAAAGAATATGTGTTTTAGGAACTACATGTACTGGAAAAACGACTTTAATGAAAGAAATAAATATGGGGTTAGATATGGATGAAGAAATATTTCCTTTGTTAACTCACGAGGAAATGAAATATGTATGTAGAACACCATGGACTGAAGAAATAGGAAATAAAATGAATAACCTCGTAAGAACAAAATTGAGCATTCAGCCAGGTATACCCATGTTTGGAACTGTATTATTAGATTGCGATTTAATCATATATTTACATATTAATGATGAATTATTACTTAAAAGAACAAAGTTAAGAAAAACGAGTTTTATTAATGCTAAGAACATGCAACAAAAAATTGAAGAAGAAATCAAAAAATCAGATATACCAACAATATTGATTGAAATACACAATAAAAAAGGAGACTAAAAAGTGAAAAAAATTATTTTAACAAGTACAGGGTTTGACAACGAAAATATAAAAAATAAATTTATAAGTTTATTGGATAAAAATATAAATGATGTAAGAATACTTTTTGTAATCACAGCTGCTAATAATCCTGATGCTATTAGGATACTATCCAATTGCCTTGATGATTTAACGAATTGTGGCATTCCTGATGAAAACATTACAGTTTATGACATGCATAAATTAATATCTCAAAATAAAATTAACGATTACGATGCTATATATGTTTGTGGAGGGAGCACAAAATATTTAACTGAAAGAATTAAAGAATTAAATATAAAACCAGTGATAGATAAATTTATAGAAAAAGGAGGCATATATATAGGAGTTAGCGCCGGAAGTATTTGTGCTAGTGGCAGTTATAAAAAT
The DNA here is from genome assembly GCA_947627835.1 of uncultured Bacilli bacterium. Taxonomy (GTDB): domain Bacteria; phylum Bacillota_I; class Bacilli_A; order RF39; family UBA660; genus MGBC162267. The sequence goes on from CANQXM010000029.1 coordinate 1,621, forward strand.
GGCCTTAATTTTATAAAAAATAAATTAGATGTTCACTGCACCAAAGGATCACAAAATGGTTTGGTAAAAACTAATGAAAATATATATTTAACAGATAATCAAGCACTATATATCAGTGATAATGATTTAATTATATTTGAATAATGATTTTAAAGTATTTTAACAAACTTGTATAGAGAAAAAACAGTATATTCTATTTTGGAACATACTGCTGAAGAGTGTATATTTAGAAATTGCAGGAAAAAATTACTTCATTTTTGAGAAAATTATGGATTGAAGATGAGATAATGAAAAACTTGAAGAAGTTAAATAATTTATGGAAGTGATAAAAATGAATGAAAACAAAACAAATATCAACTGTGCGATACGGATTTATGGAAACACCTTAACAACCCCCTTATAAATAAAGAAAGTCGACAAAAAAAGTTTTTACATTTTGAGAAAAAAAGAGGTGAATATATGAAAAGTGAATTACAAATTACAAATCATGATTTTTTAATATATAAAGATGATAATAATGATGTTAGGGTAAGTGTACTTCTAATTAATAATGATATTTGGTTAACGCAAAATTTGATAGCTGAATTATTTGGAGTTTCTAGAAGTACTATAACAGAACATATTAATAATATTTTAAATAGTGGTGAACTTGCTCCAAGTAACACCGTCGGAAAAACCGACGTTGATAATTCTAAGAAACCTGTAAAGATTTATAATTTAGATATGATTATTGCCGTCGGCTATCGAGTAAATTCTAAAAAAGCAACACATTTTAGAATATGGGCAACTAAAGTATTAAGAGAATATTTAATTACTGGATTTGTAATGGATGATGAAAGACTAAAAAATCCAAATTATATTTTTGGTGAAGATTATTTTGAAAGACTTTTAGAAAGAATTAGGAATATACGCTCTAGTGAAAGAAGATTTTATCAAAAAATAACTGATATTTATTCATCTTGTAGTATTGATTATGATAAGGATTCGGAAATTACAAAAAATTTTTTTAAGACAGTTCAAAATAAATTGCACTATGCGGTAACAGGCAATACAGCTGCTGAAATCATATATAATCGGGTAGATTCTGATAAAGAAAATATGGGACTTACTAATTGGACTGAATCACCAAATGGACCAATTTATAGATATGATGTAGATATTGCTAAAAATTATTTAACTGAGAAAGAATTAAAAGATTTAAATAGAATTGTTACAATGTATTTAGATTATGCTGAGTTACAAGCAGAAAATCATAATGCAATGACAATGAATGATTGGATAGAAAAGCTTAATGCCTTCTTACAATTTAATGGAAGGGAAATATTACATAAATCTGGAAAAATTCCTCATAAGGTGGCGCAAGAACTTGCATATAAGGAATATGATAAATTTAGGAAAAAACAAGACGTATTATTAATTTCAGATTTTGATAAATTTCTTGAAAATGATAAAATATTAAAAGAAATTGGAAGTGATAAGAATGAATGAAAATAAAACAAATATCAACTGGTATCCTGGCCATATGGCAAAAACAAGAAGATTAATTCAAGAAAAATATGAATTAATTGATATAGTATTTGAAGTGATAGATGCAAGAATTCCCTTTTCATCAAAAATAAAAGATATCTACAATGTTATTGGAAATAAGCCCAAAATACTGATTATGACAAAAAAAGATTTATGTGATGAAATGGCAACAAAATCATGGGTAAAATATTACGAGAATTTAGGAAATCATGTCATATTATTAGACTTAAATAATACAAATGACTATAAAAAAATTATTGATATGACGCATGAAATTATGAAAGAAAAACAAGAAGAAAGAATGAAAAAAGGATTAAAAGAAAAAGAAATTCATGCGCTTGTAATAGGAATTCCAAATGTGGGAAAGAGTACGTTAATAAATAGATTATGTGGTAAAAAAGTAGCAAATGTTGGAAATAATCCAGGGGTGACCCAAAATCTAACTTGGCTAAAAGCAGGTAGCGATATCTTGCTATTGGATAGTCCAGGAATACTATGGCCAAAATTAGATCGTGGCGATGTTGCATTAAATTTAGCTGCCTTTGGAGCCATCAAGCAAGAAATTTTACCAACAGATGATGTGGCAGTACATATCATAAAAAAATTATATGACTTGTATCCAAAAATTTTACAAAATCGCTATGGAGTAACCAACATTGATGATTTTGAAGAAGTATATTTTACAATAGGGACCAAAATTGGTGCAATGAAAAACAATGAGCCAGATTATGAAAAAATTAATAATCGAATTTTAAATGATATCAAACAAGAAAACATAAAAGGAGTTACATTCGATCGGTGAAAACAAAAGAAGAAGTAGATTTAAGAAAAATTGAAAAAAGATTATGGAGCGAAGGATATCATCTAATTGCTGGGGTAGATGAAGCTGGAAGAGGACCTTTGGTAGGACCAGTAGTAGCAGGAGCTGTAATATTTCCAAAAGACTATCAACTAGAAGGGCTTACAGATTCAAAAAAATTAAGTGAGAAAAAAAGAGAATATTATTATCAAAAAATTCAAGAAGATGCGATTGCCATTGGCGTAGGAATCGTCGATGCTAAAATCATTGATGAAATAAATATCTATGAAGCAAGCAGATTAGCAATGATGAGAGCATTAGAAAATTTAAAAGTTTCTCCAGATTATATTTTAACCGATGCAATGCCATTAAATACACCCATTCCGATGGAACATATTATTCACGGAGATGCATTATCCATAAGCATTGCAGCAGGAAGTGTAATTGCGAAAGTGACGAGGGATCATTTATTGATAGAATTAGATAAAATTCATCCGGAATACGAATTTAAAAAGCATAAGGGATATTCAACAAAACGACATATGGAATTATTAAAAAAATATGGACCATTAGAAAATTATAGATTTACATATAAGCCAGTTCGTGATTTAATGGAACAAAAGGCCAATGAAAATACAGAAAGGAAATAGATTAATTTGAAAAAATTAGTAATTGTAGAATCACCACATAAATGTAAACCAATTGGTGCATACTTAGGAAATGATTATAAAGTTGTATCCTCAAAAGGACATATTAGAGATTTAGCAACTTCTGGAAAATTCGGCTTAGGAGTTGATGTTGAAAACAATTTTGAGCCAAACTACATTCCAATTAAAGGAAAGAAAAAAATAATTAACGAATTAAAAAAGGAAGCCCAAAATTCTAAATTTGTATATTTAGCAACTGACCCAGACCGAGAGGGAGAAGCCATTAGTTGGCACTTAAAAGAAGCGTTGGAAATTCCAGAAGATCATTATGAAAGAGTTACATTTAATGAGATTACAAAAGATGTTGTTACATCTGCCTTTAATATGCCAAGAAAAATTGATGAAAATTTAGTAAAAAGTCAAGAAACTCGTCGAATACTAGATCGGATTATTGGCTTTCGCTTAAGTAAATTAATGCAAGCCAAAACAGGTGGAAAAAGCGCCGGACGCGTACAAAGTGTTGCCTTAAAATTAATTGTTGATCGTGAACGAGAAATCAATGCGTTTATTCCTGAAGAATATTGGAGTATAGAAGCAGATTTTACGGATTTTACCGCATCATTAGAAAAATACCATGGAAAAAAAATAGAAATTCACAGCGAAGTAGAAGCAAATGAAATATTAGAAAAATTATCCAAATCCTTTAAACTAGAAAGTGTTGATTCCAAAGACACGAAAAAAGCAAGTCGTCCAGCATTTATTACATCAACAATGCAACGAAGTGCTGCCACGAATTTAAATTATGCTCCATCGAAAACTATGAGAATCGCTCAAAAATTATATGAAGGAGTAGAATTAGAAAACGAAACTGTCGGTTTAATTACTTACATGAGAACCGATTCAGAAAGATTATCACCGGTTTTTATTAATCAAACGCAAACTTATATTCAAAAAAAATATGGGGCTGAATACATAGGAAGCGTAAAAGTACCCAAAGGCAAAAAAAATATGCAAGACGCTCATGAAGCCATTCGTCCAACGGATATTACGCGTACTCCAGAATCAATTAAAGCCTATTTATCAAACGAAGAATATCGTCTTTATAAACTAATCTACGACCGAGCACTTGCAAGTTTAATGGCCAATTCAATTTCCCTATCTACGACTGTCATTTTAGAAAATAATGGCTATACATTTAAAGCAACCGGAAACATTTTAAAATTTGATGGTTACCTAAAAATCTATGCTCCTTATGAAGAAACGAAAATTGTCATCTTACCTGATTTTAAAAACTATAAAAGCGAAGTAATAGTTGCGACGGATATTCAAAAAAATCAACACTTTACAAAACCTTTACCAAGATTTACAGAAAGTTCTCTCATCAAAGAGCTAGAAAACTTAGGAATCGGACGTCCAAGTACTTATGCAACCATTGTGGGAACAATTAAAGAACGTGGATATGTAATATTAGAAGATAAAAAGTTTGTACCAACGGATATCGGAGTAGAAACCACGGATAAACTTCAAGAATTTTTTAGTGATATTGTAAATGTAAAATATACTGCAAACATGGAATCAGAATTAGACGAAATTGCAGATGATAAATTAAATAATATAAAAGTACTAGAAGATTTTTATCAAGACTTTGAACCATTGGTGGAAAAAGCTTTTCAAGAAATGGAGAAAAAAGAAGCTGAAAAAACAGGAGAAATTTGTCCAAATTGCGGAAGTGATTTAGTCCTTCGTAAAGGAAAATATGGCGAATTTGTAGCTTGCTCCAATTACCCAACATGCAAATACATCAAAAAAGAAGAAAAGGAAATCAAAGCCATTATTAATTGCCCAAAATGTGGAAAACCCGTTGTGGAAAAACATACAAAACGAGGAAAAATATTCTATGGTTGCTCGGGATATCCAAAATGTGATTTTGCAACATGGAATCGCCCAACGAATCAAAAATGTCCAAAATGTCAAGGAATATTACTAGAAAAGAAAGATATTCTAGAATGTATGGATTGCAAAAATCAAGTAGAAAAAACGGAACAAACAGATTGACTTATCAAAGAAAAATATGCTATATTATATCTCCTGAAAGGATGATAAAACTATGGATGGAAATCCTCAACAATATTTTATTTGTTTAGAATATCATTCGAAAGACAAAAAATATGGAAGAACATACATTTCCTTTGGACCAAATGGATTAATCTATGATGTAATCTATAAATATTCACTCGAGCAAATTGATTTCTTTTTTGCGACACATTCAAAAACGGACATAATAAATCAAATGAAACAAGATAATGTGTTATATTTTCTAAAAGAAATTGAAGATATTAACGATATAACCTTTAGTATTCATCACTACGATCAAAAAGAAAGAATCTCTGCAATACTACTTCCAGAAGGATGTTACTTATTTGATATGGAAAAATACTTTAAAGACTATTTAGATGCCAGTACTCGCAAGAATTTATACAATAAATTAGGTGGATACTTAAATAATCAACATACGGATGAGAAAACAAAAGATTTTATTCGGATGATTCCAAATGATTCTTCAAATACTTTGTGGGAAGAATATCAAAAACTTCCATATTTTGAACAAAGAAAGTTACGATTAGTAATATATGAAAATGCCAATGTTGATTTACAAAAAAATTTAAAACTTTCTAAAGAATTTAATCAAGAAAGCGTTTCTAGATTGTTAAAAAAAGCGGCTTAAATGGGCAAACTTTACAAAAATAGCAAAATAAAGTATAATAAAGCACCAAAAGAAGGGGTTTATTATGTCAAAAGTGAGTATGAAAGTGCAAAACATCTTAGAAATACAAAAAATAATTGAAGAATATAATGATTTTTTACTTCGTTTAGAAATAATTGGGGAAGACACTTTTCCTTATCAGAAAAAAACGTTTAATCAAGAACGCTATCAAAAAATGACTCCAAGAAGAATAATTTTAGAATTACAAGCATTAAAAGGAATATATTGTAACCTAGAGAAAAAATATTTAATGCATTTTTTAGGATACAATAGTGCCCTAAACGAATATACAATTGGAGAAATTCATCATATGCAAGTAGATTTAGAAGAATTTCTTTTATTAGTTCGATTGTATCAAGAACTAACCCACCAGCAATTATTTAAGATTCCATACCCACAAGATTTCCAACTCCATTTGCCAAGATTACAAAAAATGACAGTTCAAGAATTAAAAAAATACATGGAAACCGAAAAAATATACCCATTAAACCCATATATAAATCAAATGCCTGCTATAGATTTATGGGAAACTTATAAAGAAATATGCCAATCCAAAAATAAACAATACTATAACTTATATGAAGAATCTGAAAGCCAAGAAGAATTTTTATCAGAAGAAGAACTGATGACAAGTTATGGCCAAGAAATAGAAGATATAAGAAAAATAAATAGAAGAAAAGAAAGTAATGCATAAAACTTTCTTTTTATAAAAAGGGATATTATGAAAGAAGAAAAAAAAGAAATACAGGAATTTATAAATAAAAATTCTCACGTAAACAAATATATCAAATACTTAAAAAATGAACGAAATTATAGTGAAAATACGCTACTTGCTTATGAAAAAGAACTAATAAAATTTCAAACATTTTTAAAAGAAGAAAAAATAAAAGAAACGGCAATTACCAAGGAACAAATTCGCTGTTTTTTAAAGCAATTAGATCAACAAAAGCAAAAAAAATCAACCATATCCCATGTGGTAAGCGTATTGCGTTCTTATTATGATTATTTACTAAGAGAAGACATTATAAAAGAAAATATCATGCATCAAATAAAGAATCCCAAAATTTCAAAAAAATTGCCGAATTTTCTATCAACGATGGAATTAGAAGAATTATTTCAAAAAAGAGAATTAAAAACTCCATATGATATTCGTAATCGTCTAATTATTGAACTTTTATATGCTACTGGAATGCGCGTTTCGGAATTAATTAATTTAAAACTAAAAGATATCCAAAAAGAAGAAAAAATCATTAAAACGATGGGAAAAGGGACAAAAGAAAGAATTGTATATTATGGAGAATACGCCGAAGAAATGCTCAAAAAATATATAACGGATGCACGCCCATTTCTATTAGACGGAAAAGAAAGCGAATATTTATTAGTCGGAAAAAATACAACAAAGTTAACACGGCAAAGAATCCGCGGAATTTTAGAAGAAGAAGTCCAAAAAGTAGGATTACAACATCATATTTCTCCTCACGTTTTACGCCATACATTTGCCACCCAATTATTAAATAACGGTGCGGATATCAGAAGCGTCCAAGAACTTTTAGGTCATGCCAATTTAAGCACTACACAAATTTACACCCATATTACCAGCGAACAATTGAGAAAAGTATATCGCGATAATATGCCAAGAAAATAAGAAACTATGTTATAATACTTCTATAGAAAGTGAAGGTATGACATGAAATACGTATATTCCTTTAAAGAAGGAAATAAAGATATGAGAGATATCTTAGGTGGAAAAGGTGCTAACTTGGCAGAAATGACCAATTTAGGATTACCAATTCCCCAAGGTTTTACAATTTCAACAGAGGCCTGTACAAAATATTACGAACAGGGAAAACAAATCTCTAAAGAAATCGAAGAACAAATCCTAGTTGCTTTAAAAGAACTAGAAAAAAAACAAGGAAAAACATTTGGAAGTACAACAGATCCTCTATTAGTATCAGTTCGTTCAGGAGCAAGAGCATCTATGCCTGGTATGATGGATACCATTTTAAATTTAGGACTCAATGATGAATCTGTGGAAGGATTTGCTAAGAAAACAAACAATCCGCGGTTTGCTTACGATTCTTATCGCCGATTTATCCAAATGTATTCGGATGTGGTAATGGAAGTACCAAAGTCCTTCTTTGAAAAAATTATCGATGAAATCAAAGAAGAGAAAAAAGTAACTTATGATACAGAATTAACTGCTGATGACTTAAAAGAATTAATCAAACGCTTTAAAAAAGTTTATAAAGATGCCATGAATGGAGAAGAATTCCCACAAGATCCAAAAGAACAATTAATGGGAGCCGTAAAAGCAGTCTTCCGTTCTTGGGATAATCCTCGTGCCATAGTTTATCGAAGAATGAATGATATTCCAAGTAGTTGGGGAACAGCAGTAAATGTCCAAGCAATGGTTTTTGGAAATATGGGAAATACATCTGGTACTGGAGTAGCATTTACTAGAAATCCTTCAACCGGTGAAAAAGGCATCTATGGTGAATACTTAATTAATGCCCAAGGAGAAGACGTAGTAGCCGGAGTTCGTACTCCACAGCCAATTTCTAAACTAGCAAGTGACTTGCCAGAATGCTATGAAGAGTTCATGAAAATAGCAAATCAATTAGAAGAACACTATAAAGACATGCAAGATATGGAATTTACCATTCAAGAAGGAAAACTTTACTTCCTTCAAACTAGAAATGGAAAACGTACTGCACAAGCAGCAATTAACATAGCTTGTGATTTAGTAGATGAAGGAAAAATTACGAAAGAAGAAGCTTTATTAAGAATTGAAGCAAAATCATTAGATCAACTTCTTCACCCAACATTCAATAAAGAATCTCTAAAAAATGGCAAAGTAATTGGGAATGCGCTTCCAGCAAGTCCAGGAGCAGCAGCTGGGAAAATTGTCTTTACTGCCGAAGACGCAAAAGAGCAAGGAATCGGTGGCAAAGGAGAACGAGTAATTTTAGTAAGACTTGAAACAACCCCAGAAGACATTGAAGGAATGGTAGCTTCTCAAGGAATTTTAACAGTTCGTGGAGGAATGACTAGTCATGCTGCAGTGGTTGCACGTGGTATGGGAACCTGCTGTGTATCTGGTTGTGGTGAAATTAAAATTAACGAAGAAAAGAAAGAATTTACAATTGGTGGAAAAACATTCCACGAAGGAGATTACATTTCTCTAGATGGCTCAACCGGAACAATTTATGATGGAGATATTAAAACAGAAGAAGCTTCAGTAACTGGTAATTTTGGTCGAATTATGGAGTGGGCGGATGAATATCGAAGATTAAAAATTCGTACTAACGCAGATAATCCAAGAGATACCAAAAATGCAGTTCATTTAGGAGCAGAAGGAATTGGCTTATGTCGTACAGAGCACATGTTCTTTGATGAAGAACGAATTCCTAAAATTAGAAAAATGATTCTATCAGAAACCGTAGAAGAACGAGAAAAAGCATTAAATGAGTTAATTCCATTCCAAAAAGGCGACTTTAAAGCTATGTATGAAGAACTAAAAGGCTTGCCAATGACAGTTCGTTACTTAGATCCACCACTTCATGAGTTTTTACCAACAGAAGAGGAAGAAATTGCCTCTCTTGCAAAGGACATGGGCGTAACCATAGAACACCTAAAAAATAAATGCGCTGAATTACATGAATTTAACCCAATGATGGGACATCGTGGGTGCCGTCTTGCTGTAACCTATCCTGAAATTGCCAGGATGCAAACTCGTGCTTTAATGGAAGCTGCTATTGAAGTAAAAAACGAAAAAGGATACGATATTATTCCAGAAATTATGATTCCATTAGTAGGAGAAGTAAAAGAATTTGATTTTGTAAAAAATATTGTGGTAGAGACAGCAGAACTTGTCAAAAAAGAAAAACATAGTGATATGTCTTATCATATTGGAACAATGATTGAAATTCCTCGTGCAGCTTTAACAGCAGACAAAATTGCAGAAAGTGCCGAATTCTTCTCTTTTGGAACAAATGACTTAACGCAAATGACCTTTGGTTTCTCGAGAGATGATGCTGGAAAATTCTTAGGTGCCTATTATGAAAATAAAATTTATGAATCAGACCCATTTGCTAAACTAGATCAAGAAGGAGTTGGACAACTTGTTCAAATGGCTGCTGAAAAAGGAAGAAAAGTAAGAAAAGATATCAAATTAGGCATTTGTGGAGAACATGGAGGAGAACCATCAAGCATTGAATTCTGCCATAAGATAGGTTTAAATTACGTTTCTTGCTCTCCGTTCCGTGTACCAATTGCAAGACTTGCAGCAGCACAAGCCAGTATCAAAGAAGGGATGAATAAGGAATAAAATACAATATTTGTATTTATTCCAGTAATTATTGGGGAAAAAGTAATTTATAAAAAATACTTCTTAGATAATTACAATGTTTATCAAACCCAAAAAAAGTGAAATTTATATAAAATATTTAAGACTAAGATGACTTAATGTCGTATATCTTAGTCTTTTTTTAGGCTTGTGCGACAAGATTTAGGAGGTATAAAAAATGCGATTACTATATACTAAACCAGAGTTAGAAGATTTATCTCAAGGTTCAAGAATATCATTTTCTAGACAGTTTAGACTCATGACGTAAGATGAAGTATCAGACAAACTAGGATTGACTGGAGAATGTAAGAAAAAAACTATGACAAGATATGAAAAGGTGGGAAGAAATCCTATGAATATTTAAACTGGCTAATCAGGGATATTTTTTTGATATATCAGACAATGTAAATTCCAGTGTTTTTGCATATGATTGAGAGAAAATAGTTGATGATTGTGGAGATAAATATTGGGGTGTTTATTTTTGGATATATGATGGTACAGAAAAAAGTTTATTATTAAAATAAAATACCAATACTTGTAATAAAAAGAGATAATGGATATAATTCTTTTGTAAGAGTTTTCATATGAATAATAAAAGCAAAATAGTCTGAGATTAATAATAGTTTAGATTGTTAAAAAGTTAGCAATCTTTCTCTTTTTTAATCACTTCAAGATTTGAGTTTCAGCGAAAAAAATAGAGGATATGAAAAAAGAAAAATTATATCATTTTCTATTAATTATAGAATTTTTCAAAACAGCTCAAATATATTATTTTTTAATAGAATATGATAGAATATATTTTGAGAAGGAGTATTGTTCTAATGAAAAAGATTTTTAAAAATAAGAAAGTGCTTATATGTTTGGGAATATTGTTCGTTCTTATCATTTTAGGAAGTGGAATTACTTGTTATTTCGTAATTAAAAATAAACAGAATGCTAATCTTAAACCTAATGATCATTCAAGTGAAGCTATAGAAAAAGAAGAGATTGTCAAGGTGATTTTTGATGCTAATGGTGGAAGTGCTGTAGGAAGTTTAGAAATAGAAAAAGGTAGTATCATTGAGAACCCTGATAATCCAATCAGAGAAGGATACCAATTTGTTTCATGGCTTTACAATGAAGAAGAATTTGATTTTACGACTCCTATTCAGGAAAATATAATACTAAAGGCAAAGTGGGAAAAGAAAGAAGAAGAGACGAATCCTTCAAGTAGTAGTTCAAATAATCAAAATAATCTATCTGGCACAAGTTCTGGCACAAATTCTGGCACAAGTTCGGCTTCTTCAAATATTGATAAATTTAATTTAAATGATAATATTTCTGTTACATTCAATTTTGTTAATTGGAGCCAGCCAGGAGGCTATTATTTTATAACCAATATGGATACTGTTTTACCGCAACTAACAGGGAAAAAAAGTATTACAGTTGGTTGGGATGAAGATAAAGTGGGAAATGGTATTGATG